>NZ_JAGSOZ010000009.1:0-216831 GCF_019204055.1 Photobacterium sp. WH24
CATGTCAGTGAAGGTGCTGAATGACCGGTTTGAACAGATCGGTAATGATGACACTCTGACGGTTGCTCGCCATAAAACCAACGAGATTGGTCAGAATCAGCTGGAAACCATCAAAGGCAACAAAACCACAGAAGTGAAAGGCACCTTCACAGAAACGGTCGATGGGGATGTCACGGTGAATTACAACAGTAATGAAGCCGTGACTGTGGTGAAGAATTCGGATCTGAAGATCAATCAGAATCGCACCACTGAAATCGGCAAAAACGATGAACTGGAAGTGATGGAAAACCAGACCATTACGATCCACGGTGCCCGTCAGACTCAGGTAGAGAAAGACAATAACCTGAATGTAGAAGGGAATTCCACCCTGACAGTAACCGGGAATGTGACGTCTGATTCCAAAAGTTCGACGCAGATTATCAGTAAAGAAAAGATCGTGCTAAAAGCAGGATCTTCTCAGCTAGTCCTGAATAGTGATGGCTCGATTCAGATCACAGGCACGTCTATCTCGATTAATGGTTCAGATAAAGTGGTTGTTCAGGGCGGAAAAGTATCGGTGAACTAATGCAAAAGCAGCAGACACAAAGCCATTTAATGATTGAATCAGAAGCCGGGGTATCCCCGGCTCCTTTGCATGCCCGTTTCGGCCATATTCTGGCCATTGAAGGGGACAGTGTTCGCGTCACCTTTGATGGCTGTGATATGCCATCCGGTTTGGCTGCCAGGCTTGGCCGCCAGTTTAACCGGGTTGAGCTTGAGTTAGCTGTGCAGAATGCACTGTCGTGTCGCATTGAATTCATCGGTAATGATCCAAATTTGCCTCTGGTCACCGACATTTTCTTTTCCTTGATTGAACAGCGTGACGAGTTGGTGCTGAAAGCGAAAAACATCCGCATTGAAGCTGAAGAGCAGTTGATTGTTGCCAGTCGCGATGCCAAAACGCACTACGACGGAAAAAACAGCCGGGTGACGACCGAAGCCAAATATATCAACAGCCAGGCGGAAAAATCCCAGAAAATTCAGGGTGCAATAATAGCGATTAACTGATGGGCCCAACATGATGATCAGCCAGATTAAGCCTGAAGTGTCAGGTTTTAGCGTATTGACGGAAGAGGATATACAGCAACTGGCCGCCGCGATGAAGCAGGCGGTTGAGCATGCCGAAGCCTCAGCACCGGGTATACAGCGTTTTGCACGAGAGAAAGTGGATAGTGCTGCTGAAGCAGTGCGTTTCCTGCTGGCTCAGCGTCATCGTGCATTAGCCAGCGGTTTGCCTGACAGCGACAGTCGTTATTATCATTTGCTGAACAGGAAACTGGCGCGGTTTATGGCCGTGTTTGTGGCGCTCTTTCGGGTTGAGCCGGGCTATGTATATCCGTTGGCCGACACCCATCCCCAGGTGCTGCTGTGGGTGTTGAGCTCAGCAGAGATTGATCCGCTTGATCCGAGCGCGGCAAGGCTGTCATTGCTGCTGGCCGACAAACTGCAGCCACAATTGTGGCTGGATACGGTTTCTCTGGCGACATCAACACAGCTTATCGAGATATTGCAGTCTGCGGCCATCAGCCAGATCCCACAGTCTGAACAGGCCATGCGGGCTTTGGTGCGCCGTCATGAACTGAATACAGAGTTCGCCAATAAGTGTATCCGGGATGGCTCGACGAAAGTGAGCGGGCTGGCCCGGCATCAGCTGGCCTGTTCAGGACACGAGGCCGGCATGAACTGGGTGATTGAACATGGCGATCCTGCTCAATCTTTATTTACTCACTTGCTGGTGCGAAAAGACAAAGTCGCCTGGCTTCGTGGTGACATCCTGCCCCAGAAAGAGGCATTTCAACAGGTGGATGAATACGCCATTGTGAATCGCTTACCTGAATCTTTCACGCTGCCCGATTTCGCGAATGATAAACACGCTTATCTGAAAGCGGCGCTGGCAGGTGATCCGCTTGCTGTGGAACCTATGATTGAAGCGCTTTTCAGCGCTCAGGATGAAGTAGAGCAGGAACACTGGGTGAGTGCGATTTTTCTGATTTTGGGAGAGAAAATGCCAGTTCGTGTCGCCGATTTGGGCGTGAAGTACAACGCACAGCACGCCGCAGAGTTACTGATGCACTGGTGGCAGGACCTTGAACCCGAAGCGGTACAGGTGCCCATGATGAGAATGGGCGGCTCGCTGAGCTATGCCACCAGTATCGATGTGCTGAAAAGCCCATCCATGCCAGCCTTGTTTCGTACCTGGGTCTGGAGAGATTTATGCCTCAATGGTGGCATTTATGTGCCTTATGACCCAATGAGCTGGCCGGAAAAACAACGGCGGGCCATCAATACACTTTCTAAAAACAGTACTGCATCGGAGCGGTATAACCAGAGGATGCGTGATGCAGCTGTGGGACGTTGAATCTAATTTACCTTATGCCATGAAAGGGCAGTTTGTGCGTGATCATCACGGACAGACGGTATGGGTGGTGTGTTTAAAAACCGGCTGGCAGCAGTGCGAAGGCCAGTGGCAGCCAGTACAGACGCAGCCAGAGATCTATTCAACCCCTGTGTTTGATGGTGAGCCCGGTTTCTCCGCCATGGTGGCGGATCAGGATTTTGCCGTCAGTAAAGCCAATACAGACGTGCTGGTGAAAGGTCACGCCCGGAGTCTGGGTAAGAAACCCGTTACCCGTGTGCAGTGCCGTTTGCTGATTGAAGAGCATATCGATAAAACACTGACGGTAGTGGGTGATCGGCAATGGATCACTCAAGCCGGTCAGGTAGGCGTCACTGTCCCTGCCCCTTTTATCGAGCGTCCTGTGTCTTATGCCCATGCTTTAGGGGGAGACGATCCCCGTAACCGTATTGGCTGCGGGGTTGCGAACAAAACGATGGATTTGCTGAACCAGCCTGTGCCTTCAGTGTTCTATTTGAAACAGGACTGGCAGCCAGATACCGCTAAGGTGCAACCAGCCGGTTTTGGTCCGCTGGCTGTCTTTGATGCGGCGCGTGCCCGTCTGGCGGGTACGTTCGATGAAAAATGGTCAGACGAACGTCGGCCGCTATATCCGGTTGATTTTTCAACGGCGTTTTACCAGTCAGCACCTGCTGATCAGCAGACAAAAGGGTTACTGGCTGGCGGTGAGCGCATCATCGTATCTGGTTTCAGTCATGAAGAGACGCTGTACTTTACGTTACCGCGACGTACCTTTGTCGCCGAAGCGGCGTTTGGCAGCCAAAAGCGCCTGCAAACCATGGCGCTGCATACGCTATCCGTGGATGCCGATGCTTTGACTGTCACGGCCACCTGGTCGGCTGCATTTCCTTGCCAGGGACAGGAGGCTGACTTAGTCAATACTGTTATTTCTGAACAAAAGGCTGCTGTATGAGTTTATCCACTGCTCGTTACATTCTTTGCGCCGATGCCGTCACCGCGGCGGGATTCAACCTGGATATTTCTGTTGCCGTGGCGCAGGCGGATTTAGACATGTACGAGACCCGGCCAGTGGCAGATGCCGACAGCAAAGCGACGGTTGCGCCAATCACTTATCTGGATGCTGAAGAAAACACGGCCGACAAATACTTTGCGATGCTGGCCCTGCTGGTGACCCAACTGGCGGTGAACCTGCCGGGCAGCCTGCCGCCAGCGCCGCTTTATGTGCGTATGCCACAAGCCATCACGCAGTCGCAATTGGAAAACTGGTATCAAACCTGGCGTGCTGATAGCGGCTTAGAAAAGGTACTAGGCCGGGTGGTGCTGAGTCACCACACAGAACATACGCATTTTTCTGATGTGTTAAAAAGCCTGAACGAAGAAGAAGTGGTGATGGCGATCTCTCTGGATTCCCCAATATTGGCACTGGATGCGCTCTCACAGCGTAATCTGCTGCAGACGGCTCAGCATCCCTGGGGAGTGATTGCCAGCGAGGGCGCAGCAGGGGCCGTACTGGCATCGCGCAGTCTGGTCGAAGCATTGAAATTAACGCCACAGGCCAGGTTGGACAGCTGGCACTGCGAGCAGGGTGCTGGCGAGCAATTGATGTCCAGCGCGCTGCGTAAGCAAAGCAAAGCCGTGGATGACTTTGGCTTGCTGTTCAGCGATATGACCAACCTGAGATCTCAAAATGAAGAATACGGTTTTGCCATTGGTGCCCGAGGTGAACGGCTGACTAACCCTGAACAGCTTGTGCTTAGTCACAGCCTGTGGGGGTATTTAGGCGAAGCCTCATTGTTTGCCACCCTGGCATTAGCGTTACACCACACCGATAGCCAGCGTGTGCGCAGTGTGTTCCTGTTCGGAGCCAATGACAGCCGGGCGATGATGACATTAACGCAGTCGGAACCGAACACGGCAGTCACGTAAAACGGTAACGCAATGAGCCAAAACAGAAATTATTTTTTGGCTCAATACCACAAAGTGACATTTTCAGGTGGGAGAGGCTATTAAATCAGTTGATTAGGGTATTCAATCTGATAGGGTTTTCCGCTGTACGTCTTGATGACCGTACCCAGTGTGTTCATGTACTGAACAGAGATGAAAAAAGAGCCATGCAGGGCTTATTCGTTGATCTGTTATCGCACAGCCGCCGACAGCACGAATAAGCGCACACTCGCTGCGGAGAGCGTCATCATGATGTACTGCCATTGTGGGCTGATTCAGCAACCCGATAGCCGATACACCTTCTCACACACATTTAAACAAGGTCCGATGTTTTCATGCCCGGACACTATTCCTGGTTCACTCATGTTGGCCGCTGGTAAGCGCTTAGCTTCTCGCTGTTGTTTTCCTTCAAGCCTAACGTGGTTTAGTTTCGCCAAAGCGAAGAAAAACGAGAAAAAGTAAATGAAAAAAGTGAGATATGTAAAGGCGAATTATACGCCGCTGGAAGACATCACCCCGTTGCCCCGCAATGTGGTCAATCAACCGATAGAACCCGTACCAGAGCACAAACTGGTGGTGGAACTGGCGGGACAGTGGCCTGGGAACAGCGCTTATTTGCGACTGGCAAAAACGGATCTTCAGAGCGAGAAAATTGCGAAACCTCGTGCGGATGCCAAACATGAACACTGCAGTTTGGCTGAGTTTAAAGGCCTCGAGAATGAAGCAAAAAATTTATACCTTGTGATTCCATCGCGCGTTTATCCAAGTCCTATCACGCTTCTGCTGGCTGAAGGCTTGATGCCAGTAGAAAAAGAAACCGAATTGGACGAGTGGGAAACTGTTTTGGTGCCAGCAGTGCCCATGTATTTCACAACAGAAGATAACGATCCGGCGCAAGCATCGCTTTATGAGTCGGGATATCTTTACATTTTACTCGATGGAAAACTGTGGCGCGAAATTCAGGTCACTGAAAAAGGCTATTTCAGCGAGGTGAATTTGACGCTAGGCACAAACAAAAATAAGTCAAAAGCATCAGTCGTAGAAAGGCATGTGGACATTACTTTGGTCAGTGAAGAGTCAGGGGCACGTTATTCGTATGAGCCTTATGAGATTAAGCAAGATGGTAAAACAGTGTTTTCCTCGGTGCTGGATGGCTCAGGTATGGCCCGTGTTTTTGGCCTGACGGCTGAAGAAGTAGACATCGTCCTGATTGACTATTCGCCGGTCAGGACCTTTACATTAGCCACTAAGGAAAGCCCAAAGAAAGGCGGCCGGGCGGTATTACGTGAGGCCGAAGGGCGGGAAATGCCGCATATCTGGCTTCCCTATAAAATCAATGGTGAAGAAGTGCCGCTGCATGCGATTTTTTGCAGCCAGCAGCAAACGGAAACACAACTCTCTCAGCTCGAGAATGAGTATGCAGAAAATGCAACCGAAATTACGGGGTTGAATACATACAGTCAGGATAAAGCATTCACTGATACAACAGCGGCGATACAAGGTTTAACTGTGCCAGAATCACTCAACTCAGATTCTGTGAAATACAATCTGATCAATAATCAGGTCGACAAGAACGTTGCTGCCGTATATCTCAATCCCCCTCTGCCAGAGATTCGGTTTACTTATTATGCGCACCCTCAGGTTGATCAGCCTGATGATTTTTTTGAATTGTCTGACACTGAAAACGAATGGTCGCAAAAAGTGTACTTAAGAAGTTGTGACTTTATTGACAAGAAACATCGGATGATTCGGTTCTCCGGTTGGCCAAGTGAAGTGAAAAAAGTCACATTGAGCCGAACCAATAAAGGCAGCGAAGACTTTGATGAGATTGAACCTGTGATAATTTACAAAGATGTAGATATCACCGAACTATTAAATTAAGACGTTGGCGAAAGAAAGAATGATTACTATGAAAAAAAGTATGAAATCAACACTGAAACTCAGTTTATTGACAACTCTACTCCTTATTGGTTGCGGGCAAGATAAAGCCACTGTAGAAAGTAATCAACCAGAAAAAGAGCTGTCAATTGTAGAGCAAAAAAATGCCCAGGAATGGGAAGATGGCCGGATTTACATTACCGAACATAATTATGTTCGATACCAGGATAACAACGGAAAACCCCGTCACTATGTCTTTAAAGCCAAGGAATGGCCGCGCGAAGACTTAGACAATGAAAGCTCTTATGACTTACCTCGTATTGTCTTCCGCTGGGATAATGGTGAAGGTGAAACAGATGATTATTATGAACGGAAAGACAAGGTCTGGAGTATCAAAACGGACGGGACTGACTTGCGCTTAGTTGCGGATGAATTTAGTGGTGGCGTGAGATCAATGAAGATGTCACCAAATAACAGATATCTTGCATTAGGTTTTTGGGCTGAATCTGGCGTAAAAAAAGTCATCAAAGACCTAAGAACAGGTGAATATTTTGAGTTAGGAAACGATTATGGTTTTCCAGACTTCTTATGGTCAGAGCAGAGCGATTATTTATACTTCAATGAAGCTAGGGAGAGCTTTAAATACGATTTGTCTACAGGGAAAATTGAAAAGGTTGACGTTCATTTTGGCCAAGACTCAGTCATATATGATGGGAAGAGATATGTTGTAAGTGACTTTGGTGTAGTTGTATATAATGAAAGCAATAACAAAAAGTTATTTTATGTGGGAAATGAACCAGATACAGATGAAATAGATGAGTTTGAATTTAGAGAAAGAGGGATTAGCCCAACAGGGAAATATGCTTGGGGAGAGTCTTATAAGTATCGTTTTTTGATTGATGTGGAAAATAGAAAGATTGACAGAGAGGAAATCGATCGCTCTAAGCCAGGAGACTATGAAAAGTTGAATATTTTAAGCTTAGACGCAAAATTCGCTCGTAGTGGAGGTGCAGCTAAGGTTTTCTTATTTCATCTTGACGAAAACAAAAAGATTAAAGATTACCATACTTGGAGACAAATAGGTTCTGGACACAGTGCAACTGAACCATCGCTATATAATGCATTTGCAAATGATGGTAAATTCTCAAAGGAAGGTTCACATAATGAAAAATAATAAAAACCCTTCATGCTACTATATTTTTGGGGCGCATTTTTCTCACGATAAAAGTGGTAAATCAAAAGAAGATGGTTACCATTTAAAGAGTGATTTATCTAGAGAAAATATAAGTAATATTAGACCCCTGAGCTTAATACCTGTGCTTGCTGTTGGTGAAGACTCAAACAGCTTATGGGCAACGGATATAAACTATCGTTTATGTGCACTGAGTGCAGGTAATCAAGGGCTAGAAAGTGATCAGGATGAAAGCTATACCATACTCAGACATAGCAATCCTGTTCATGATTTAACCAAAAGTGTTTATCAGTTAAAGTTTCCACCATTACCATTACTCTGGAAGTTAGCACAATCTAAAAAAAGTGTGAAAGAGTTGACTGAACAACTCAAGGAGTTGTCGGGTAAAGTTCGCTCCAGACCCGTAGACTTTGCTTTAACTACTATAACTATAGAACAACTGGCTCCTGCATACGAAGCCGAGGTTGACGGCCAATTATCTGACGATAAAAAAATATATAATGACTGGTTGAAAGAAGTAAAGAGTGAAGGAGCGTCACTAAAAGGATTTATACTGCCTGTATACGCCAGTTGCGCAGTAGTTTTCTCAAGTAAAGATTATTTTAACGCCACGGTATCGCTTCATCAGTATGATGAAAATGGGAAAGATAAGCTCAATGGTGAAATGCAAGCACAAGCAATTGTAGCTGTAAAATCAAATAATAAAGAAGATAAAGAACATCCATGTGCTTTGTTTCATTTAGATAGCTCGATATTTGAAGATGGGCTCTACACAATTAGGGTTACTTTTGATCCTGAAAAAATTGATTCTATTCCGGACTCAATAAAAAGGTCTAATATAAAGCAAGTTAATGATGGACTTGAAACTTTATACATGTATGAGCTTCGAGAATACATTCGATTCACTCCAGAAAATCCGTTAGGAAAAATGGCTATCGTATCAGGCGATATGATTTCACTCGAAGAAAGTTTGATCTTCCAGTTTCCGCAACTTTTAGCCGGAATGCAGAAGTTTTTAGCCGACCAATCAGATATTGAAGGAGTGAAAAGCCCTGCACTGAATAGTTTAGCTTCTTTGAAAGCGATTCGTGATGCTTCAGGACAGGTTGCAGCAGGCCACCTGAATGGTGGCTGGCAAGAGATGTATGTGAAGGAAGGCGGAGTTAAGACTTTTAATACAATCAGTAAGCTGTATTGGGATGGCATTCAGGACGGACTTCCGGAAGCGATGCAAGCAACCGGGGAGTTTTACTATGGGCTATTTAGTGTAAAAGAAGCTTATGATCACTATAAGACTTTATCTGATAATACGCTATCTGCTGCAGAAAAACAGCTCGGAGGTGCAGCGCTATTCAGAGATAAGGTTATTAATATTGCTGATTCAAAAGAATATTTAGCTCAGTTCTTGGATGATTGGAAGAAGAAAGACTATCCAGCACTTACAGGGCGACTGGCTGAATCATGGTACGGTGGTGTTAGCGGTCTGGCAGATCACGGGCTCACATTTATCAGTACTGCTAACTCTATGTATGAGTTACTTGAGAACTTCAAAAAGTATCTGAAAACGCAAGAGGATGTTAACAAATCCAAGAAAGGTTTGGACGAAATTGCTTCCGATTATTTAGATAAAATCCCTGTCTGGAAAGAAAGTGTTAGTCAAGATGCAGAGCGTATAAATAAGGCTATAGAGCAAGCAAAAGAACAACTTTTGAATAGAAATGGTGACATTTATCAATACGATAATATCAGTTTTTTAACAGATAACAGAGGCTCTGGCTTAAAAGTTCTTTTCCATTTTAACTCTCGGGAGAAAGAACTGAAAAACAGTAAACCAGTGATTGATGTATTAATTGAGGCATTGCAGCATGAGCCACAATTAAGAATAGAAATTGAAGGGCATGCATGTCAGGTTGGAAGCCCTGAAGCGAATAAGCTGGTTTCATTTGAGCGTGCAATGAATGCGAAAGCAATGTTTCCTGATAACTTACAGAAGTTTATCAAAGCAACGGCTTTGAGTGATGCTTATCCTATATATAAACCTGAGAAACAAAGTGATCTTAGAAGAGATAACCCGAAACTGGAAGTCAATCGTCGTGTTGAAATTCGAGTTTATTTTGCATCACTTGATGTTATTTTTAATCCAAGCAGATTGGGTTATCAGGCAATGGAAAGGGCAAGACTTAAAGCTATTCACGCATTAAAAAAAGAAGATGACAGTGAACTTGAACTGTTGATGGCTTTGTTAGACTCGCTTCTTGAAGTTGCTCAGTACATTCCACATCTTGCACCATTTGCAAGAGGCGTAATGGTAATGATTGAAGGCGGTAAGGTAGCACAGTCAGCTATTAAGGCTTTAGATGCTGCTATATTTGAACACTGCTTCGATGAGTTTATTAAAAAGCAAGGGGAAGTCAATCATTTGAGGACTCTCTCAAGACTTAACCTTGAAATGTTGCATGAAGTAAGAAAAATAAATCTTGATTTAAATAAAAAACATGAATCTTATGAAGACATGTTGAAATTCCTTCATGATGAAAAAACAACAAAAGAGCTTTTAAAACGTTATAAGTTAAGAGCACTGGCTTTAAATGGTCTGATGTATATATTTGCTTGGCTTAAAGCTAAGAAAAGTGAAGTTAATCTAAAAATATTGACTGAATATGAAGTATCGGAGTATATAGATACTTATATAAACCGTGATGATTGGACGACTTATACTCGTTTTACAGATAATCTTGGATTGAAGTGGATAAATATTATTCATCAGAAAAAACTATTCTTAGAAAATGGTGGTAATACCTATTCGAGCTTTGGATATTCTCCGATACCCCTCCCTGCCAGTAAAGAAGTGTCAAAAAAGTCAGATTCTATTATTAAAGAAAACCCGAATGTTGTCTCAGGCAATTTTAATCGAGTTTTCCCCATTCAAACAAAATTGTTTGAACATGGTGAGGAGAAACTTTTCGAAGAGTTTGCAAATAACTTTTCAATCATAACTGAATATTTACGTGACGAAGATATTGGTTTTTGTCGTATTTTAATCGCTGAACCCAATGGTGAGAATTGGCAGACTTTTACTGATTGGCATGATGTTAAAAAGTCAAACCGTCTTGGACCTTATCATAAAGTAAAAGCACAACTTATTTTGAAAGATACATTTTCTAAAGTAATTTCAGTGAAACTAGGTTATGACCGGACAGATGGTTGGGACTTGTCTGGACCAGAATTTGAAGCATTGATCACACCTATGAAACATTCAAGCTTTAGTATCGATCCGGATGGAAAGCTAAAGAAATACTATGATTCTCAGGGTGAAACTGTTTTATCTGGTGTTGAATTTGAGCCATTTTACTATTTTGGTGAAGTGCAGATCCCTGGTTTAAAACCATTAACAAGTAGTTTTAGAATTGACTTCTTATCAACAATAGATGCTGGGAATAGATTGCGTTTCTATCTTGATGAAGGTGAAAATAGTAGTAATTTTAATTATTATATTTCACAAGGTGGATTTAGAAATATGGAATATACGCTATGGATGAAAACAGGTTCGCATAGTGTAAATTTACCAACATATTATGATCATACAATTCATGGTTTAGAGCAGTTCGAAGACAATAAATCAGGTCTGAATGTAGGCGTGCACGGTGAAAATAGCTCTTTAGTGACACTGCCAACAAAGTTTGGAACTGAACCATTAATCTTGCAAGAGAAAGATACATTAGTAGAAGCTTTCACATTAGCGAAAGATACTAATAGTCTGCAAACTGTGCCTATTGTAGAGAACATCTGCGCTAAAGCTGTAGGATTCGATTCGAAATTCACAGGTTTAAACATATTCACTAAATCCGGTAAAATTGAAGATTTTAAATGGACGTCAAAAGATTTATCTGAAATATCAAAAACTGAATTTAAAAGCTTTGTTCATTCTGAACAAAATCCGTCTTCTTTATATGTGCTTATTGTTGCTGAGAAAAACAATATCGAGCATTACAAGAAGGTGAATTTAAACTGGAAAGATGTTGATATGGCTGTTCAATTAGTGATGGACGGCTTTGCCGTGGATAGAACTGTAGGGCCTGCATACTTTTCTAAACTATGTTATCAGGGCGAATTGTCTTTTAGTGAATATCATTCAAAAATGAATGTGAGTCATGGAACTGATTATGATGAATGGCGATTGAACACTGATGAAAAGTCATCTCTAATCAGTTCTGAAAGTGAACATTTCTTTAAGAGGTCACTGGAAATGATAAGAAAGGATCCGGGTGATCTCGATGAAGGTAATACTTATTCTGTTTATAGTATGGAGATTAAACTAAACTATATATCTCCGACTGGGATTCAAGTAAAAGGATTACGGCCATTCGGTGATATTTTAGGCAGTATGACACCTAAACTTTCATTGAGTTTAAGACAGGTAAATCTTTCTCAATCAACTGTCTATGATCCTTGCAGCGAAATTGAGCTGGAAATTAAGTCTTTAGGTGGAAAGTACCATGCTTATGTTCCGTGGGTTGAAGAGCCTAAAGATGATAGCCTTGGAAGTACAGATAAATCAGCGTTCGAGCGTTGGAAGACGTTGACAGACTCAGAGAAACGCCAAACGCTTCTTGATTGGGTCAAGAATCAGCCAACAGCTATTGAGGCACCACGACCGATAAAGGAAAGTCTTAATAGTTAATACGAAAGCCCTGTTTACCAGGGCTTTTTTCTTTTTGTTGGTAATAGAATGCGGACTACATCCAATGAACATACTCTCTGGCACCATCACCGACATCCCCGCGATCACAGCTATTTTTAATCATTACATTGAGCACACGAACGCCAGATTTGAAACCGAGCCGATGACACTGGGTAATCGTAATGAGTGGTTTACGCAATTCCGTCCCGAGTCTCCGCACCAGCTTTTCGTTGCCCTCGAAAACCATCAAGTGATGGGGTTTGCCTGCAGCCAGCCTTATAGGCCCAGTCCCGCTTTTGCAGAAACCGTTGAAGTGACCATTTACCTTCACCCAGATGCGAAGGGGCACGGTTTGGGAAGCGCATTAATGAAAACCTTACTTGATGCTTTAGCGACTCAGCCGGTGCACTGTGCCTTATCTGGCATTGCTTTGCCAAACGAAGCATCGGTGGCGCTGCATCAGAAATTTGGCTTTCGTGAGGTTGGTGTCTTTCATGACTATGCCAGAAAACAGGGTGAATACATCAGCTCGCTCTGGATGGAAAAGCGATTTGAGTCATCCCCGTTTTTCAGCCAGCTATACTGATACCGATTGAAAACAGCTGTCGCGGTCAAGCTGGCATGAAATGAAATCGACGGGAGAAAGACGATGAAATATCAAGGAAGCTGCCACTGCGGCAATGTCGCTTTTGAGGTCGAAGGTGATATACAGGAAGCTCTGGCTTGCAACTGCTCTATCTGTCAGCGAAAAGGTTCGTTATTGTGGTTTGTGCCCCGCAGTGAATTAAAGCTGCTGTCGCAAGACAGCGCAGCAAGCACTTACACCTTCAACAAGCATGTTATTCAGCACAGGTTTTGCCCGACGTGCGGCATTCATCCTTATGGGGAAGGGAGTGACCCGCAGGGCAATGCCATGGCCGCCATCAATATCCGTTGTCTTGACGATATCGATCTGGATGCGATTCCGGTGACGCATTTTGATGGCCGGTCGTTGTAATCTGATCTTGCTGGTGTGATGATGTCACCTGTTGCGTAGTTGCGTAGTTGAACAGACAAACAGGGGACTGAGTTGGTCGCAGGAAACAGGGAATTTTCTACACTTTGGCGGCCAGCGCGATTTTCCGGTATCGAACTGCTGTCCGCCTCGTTTACTCAGTTTGAATTCTCCCGTCACTGGCATGAAGAACTGGCCATTGGTGTGATAGAGGAAGGTGCGGAAGGGTTATTTTACCGGGGTAGCAACATTGTGGTGCCTCAGCGTCACATCGTGGCTATCAATCCTTCAGAAGTGCATACGGGTTTTGCGGGCAGTGAGCACGGGTGGCGATACCGGATGTTTTACTTCGCCCCGGAGATGATCGAACAGCATTTTGCTGGCAGCGAGAAATCCGTCGATCCTGTCATCGGCCGCTCTGTGATCAACAATTCGGCTCTGTTTGATTTGCTGCTTCAACTGCATGTGGCGTTCGAAGCAACCAGTTTTGAGCTGACTAAACAGTCTTTGCTGACTGTAGCGTTTGAATCCTTGTTTTCTCAATACGGCAATGCCGGACGTGATGCTGACAGGGTTGGGAATGCTCAGAAGCATACGGGCGTTATCCGGGACTACCTGCACGATAACTGGCAAGAAAACGTGACTCTGGATGAGCTGGAAACCGTGAGTGGCCTGACCAAATTCAAACTCATCCGGGCATTCAAATCGCATTACGGACTGACGCCGCACCAGTTTTTGCTGCTGACAAAGGTGCAGAAAGCAAAAAGTTTATTACTGGATGGCCACAGCTGTGTCGATACCGCACTCCACTGCGGTTTCTTTGATCAAAGCCATTTCACCCGCAACTTTAAACGCGCTTTTGGCGTGCCTCCCAAGCATTACGCTATCCAACCTTAGCGATTGCAATTTCATACAAGAAGCCACTTTGCCCGATGTTTAACCTATCCGTGTAGCCTGAGGTTACTTGAAACAGATGTGTTGAATTAAGCGGAGATAAACGGATGAGTTTCTTATTATTGTGGTTGGGTGTCATGTTTCCATTAGTGTTCAGTCCGGGGCCGGCGAATATCGTGTTTGCCGCCTCGGGGGCCAGTGTCGGGGTCCGGCGGTCTCTGCCATTGCTGCTGGGGATAGACACAGTGTTTTTGATTAAGTCGTTATTGATTGGGCTGGGGCTGGGCGCGCTCATTCAAGAGTATCCGCTGGCGCTGCAGTTACTTCAGTGCGCGGGAGCCATCTATATTATTTACCAGGCCATTGGCTTTCTGAAAGCCAGCCTGCTTGAGCATAACGGGCAGCAAAAGCGCTTAGGGTTTTACGATGGCGTGATCATTCAATTACTCAACAGCAAAGGCTGGCTGCTGGTCTTACTGATGTTTTCTCTGTTTTCAGAAAAAGCCTATCAGGAATACGGGGAACAATCGGTCTGGGTGTTAGTGGTCTGGCTTGCCATCCTCAATATCTCCATGCATCTGGTGTGGATCTGGGCTGGCGGCTTGTTAGCAAAACTGGCGGGCGACAGCAAAAACCAGAAAGTACAAGGCTATATTTACTTCGCATCGCTGATGGTAGTAGCCATCTGGTTGCTGGTTGATAATCCCATTTGGCAACACTGGCTATAGCCCATGAAAGTGTCTGCGTTGCTGAAGATATGCGCGATTTTATGCTCTGATTGCATACAATACTGAAACGTATATATTGCTGTATATCAGTATGGTCTGAAGTGATTAAGGGGGAGGGGCGATGTTTGCGGAATACGGGGTGTTGAATTTTTGGGCCTATGTGGTCGGCGCGATATTTATTGTGCTGCTGCCCGGACCTAACTCTCTGTTTGTGCTGAAAACCGGTATGGGGCAGGGGATCAGGCAAGGGTATCTGGCGGCAACGGGCGTGTTTATCGGCGATGCTGTGTTAATTTTCTGCGCCTATGCCGGTGTTGCTACCCTGATTCAGACAACGCCGATTTTGTTTACTCTGGTTCGGTATCTCGGTGCGATTTATTTGCTGTTTCTGGGCGGAAAGATTGTATACAGCGCTTTTCAGTCCCGCGAATCGACTGAGATTTCTCCGGCTTTACAGGGCAAGAAGGTGTTTCGCAAAGCACTGATACTCAGCCTGACCAATCCCAAGGCCATTTTGTTTTATGTGTCTTTCTTTGTGCAGTTTATTGATATGAGTTACGCCAGCCCTGGGGTGCCATTTCTTATTCTGGCGGCGGTACTTGAAATTATCAGCCTGATTTTTCTCAGCGTGCTGATTATTGCGGGCGCCTACATCACCCAATTGGTGCGCGCCAGCAAAGGCATGCAGAAGATAGGCAATGCCTTAATGGGCACACTGTTTATCGGCTTTGCCGCCCGGCTGGCCATGTCGAATGCCTAAGTTTTATTAGTCACCAATAAGGTTCAGGAAGAGGTTCCCTGAACCTTTCTCCTGCTCTGCTCTGGGTTATTACAGGCTCACCAGTACCATGCTGATAAAATGAGCTGTGACTCATGACTCATGACTCATGACTCATGACTCAATACGAATTTGATTGGCACTTGCTTTCGTCTCTGTCAGAATGACTTAAAATTACTTAAGTGGTTTTGAGTATATGACTCAGGAAGAACGTCTAATTCATCTGACTTCGCTGATAGAACAGCAAGGTAGGGTGACCCTCAATGACATCTGCGAGCAGTTTACTGTTTCTCGCGATTCTGCCCGTCGTGATCTGGTGAAGCTTACTCAGCAGCCGGGAATCCAGCGTATTCGTGGCGGCGCGGTCAGAACTTCGGTATCGGCCCGTCTTGAACCCTATTCCGGTAAAGTGATCAGTGAAGCCAAACAAGGGCTGGCTCAGTGCGCGGCACAATTAATCGACGATGATGATCATCTGTTGCTGGATACCAGCACCACACTGACATTAATGGCGCGATACATTCACCGGCCTGCTACTGTCATTACTAACTCTGTCGATATCCTGCAGCAACTGGCAGACAACCCTCATGTTGCCGTACATTTGCTGGGCGGCAAATTTGATGCATTCCACCGCGCTGTGTTAGGCCATCAGGCTGAGAAGCAGCTGGCTGACTATCGGGTAAACAAAGCCTTTATCGGGGTCTGCGCATTATCAGAACATGGCTTATCGACCAATAATGAGCAGGAAGCTTCGCTCAAAAAAGCCATGATGGCGCAGGCGCAGCAGGTTGTTGTGGTGTGTGAACAGCACAAGCTGGGCCAGAATAATTTTCATCACGTCTGCGGCCTGGATGGCATTGATGTACTAATCACAGACCAACCACTTACAACCACTTATGCCGAACTCTTTGACAGCCACGATATTCAAGTGATCGTGGCTTCCACAACACAAGGACAGCTTTGATATGCGATATTCTCCTGTAAAAACAGCAGTCATTGGCTACGGTTTTTCTGCAAAAACCTTTCACCTGCCTTTCATTGCGGCGATGGATGAGCTGGAGCTGACCGCTATCAGCAGCAGTCAGACAGCGGCGGTTGCCGCCGATTATCCTGCCGTGACCTGTTTCAGTGATGCCGATGCCCTGCTGATCGAGAGTGATGCCGAACTGGTGATCATCACGGCGCCCAACGACGTTCACTTTCGTCTGGCGAAACTGGCGCTGGAAAACGGCAAACACGTCATCGTCGAAAAACCCTTTGTCACCAAAGTGGAAGACGGCGAAGCACTGATTGCGTTAGCCGAAGAGAAGGGGCTGGTACTGAGTGTCTTCCACAATCGCCGCTGGGATGGCGACTTCCTGACAGTGAAAAAGCTGGTGGAAGCGGGCAGGCTGGGAGAGGTGAAGTACTTTGAATCACACTTTGACCGTTTTCGTCCTGTGGTGCGTCAGCGCTGGCGTGAAATGGCCGAAGACGGTGGCGGTATTTTGTTTGATCTGGCGCCGCATCTGCTGGATCAGGCTTTGGCGCTGTTCGGCAAACCTCAGGCACTGACGGCGCAGTGTATGGCCATGCGGCCGGGTGCGAAAACCGTCGATTACTACAACCTGATCCTTCAGTACCCTGAACATCTGGTCCAGCTGCATTCCAACCTGTACAGTCCGGAGCCGAATTTGCGCTTTAAAGTGCTGGGTTCACTGGGTAAATACGAGAAATATGGCCTGGATCCACAGGAAGATTACCTCAAAGCCGGCGTAAAACCCGAGCAGCCAGAATGGGCAGCAGAGGACGCAGCCAACTATGGCCAGTTGCATCAGGAAGAAGGCTCGCAAATTATTCCGACTGAATTGGGAGGCTATCAGCATTATTTTGCCGGTGTTGCAGACGCGATTCGTTTAGGCTCTCCGAACCCGGTGTCGGCTGAGGAAGCGTTGCTGAATATCAGGCTGATTCAGCTGGCAATGGAAAGCAGTCGGTTAGGGCAGACCATGAAGGTGGACGCATGAAGCTGACACTGGACATTTTGGCGCAGCAGGAAGCGGACTTGCAGCTTGGGCAGTTTAATCATGAGACCGCCTGGGCGCTGGGCTCGTTGCTAAAAGCCACTGCAGAAGCGAAGCAGGCCTGTGTCGCGATCGAAGTGTACGCGTTTGGCCAGACCCTGTTCAGCTATGCGATGCCAGAAACGAACCCGGATCACCAGGACTGGATTCGCCGCAAACGCAACAGCGTGCTGCGGTTTGGTAAAAGCTCTTATTACCTTGGACAGTATAACGCCCGCAAACAGCGTGAGTTTGAAAGCCAGCACCATATAGATGCGCGGGATTACTGCGCGCATGGCGGCTCTTTTCCGCTACGTATTAAAGGCTGCGGGTTAGTGGGCGCGGTGACGGTATCGGGGTTGCCTCAGGAAGAGGATCATCAACTGGTGACGGATGCCTTGCAGCATATTCTCCAGTCCCGGCAGGGAAACTGAAGCCAAAGCCGCTCGCGCTGAGCGGCTTTTTTTCGGCAGCTGCCGGACAAGCATCATTTCGATGGCGGCAGAAATCGATGACATTTCCATGAGAATCACAAAACAGAAGGATATAAAACAATTTGTCTATTATTCATTTGCGGCATGAATGTAGTATGCAACTGAATTTAAAGACAATAATAAAAGGAGTCTCGAATGCAATGTCCTAAGTGTCATTCGAAGTTTGAGCATATTAATACCTCGCTGGGTGATATTGAGCGCTGTACCGCTTGCAAAGGTTTATGGCTGGACGCGTATGAAATCGAAAAAATGAAGCCGCTGGCCGATGCTGTCGATATCGGGGATGCCGGGATCGGTAAGACATTTAACGGCATCGATCAGATCGAATGCCCTGTCTGCCCAAGCAATAAGTTGCTAAGACTGGTTGACCCGAAACAGCCTCATATCTGGTTTGAAAGCTGCCCGACCTGTAAAGGCCGTTTTTACGATGCCGGAGAGTTCAAGGATCTGGCGAAAATCGATTTGTCGGATTTCTTCAAGCGCTTCCTGGTTGAAGAGCGTCTGTAAGTGCCATTGAACCTGGTACATTAGAAGGGCACTGCGAATGGTAATGCGCCTGCAAGCGCTGCTCCATTCGCGGCTGCCCAGCCAGAAAAGTGGCCACACTTACGGTTAGATATCACGCAGAATCAAACTGCATTATCTGTCAATTACAAATACTTACATTCAATCTTCTGTTAACTCGCAAATCAGCAGATTATTTTTCTGAAGCCATCGCCGCCTGCCAAACTCCACATTGCATATAAGCAATTGGAGATATTAGTGATGAAAAAATCGATAGCGTTAGTGGCTTTTCCTTTCATTGCCAGTTCTGTCGCGCTGGCTCATGACCTTTATCCTGCTGTGTCCAGTTCACCGGTCATTCAACAAGTCATTGATCAGGGTACGGACGTTCAGTCTCTGGTTTCTGACGCAGATTTTGTATTCAGACCTTATCAGAACCCGTTTGATGAACAGGCATTTTTTGATAGCTATGCCCCGAACTGGATCGCTTTGAAAGAAACCCTGATGCACTGGAGTGGCGCGACGGGTGTCGATCCCAGAGTCATACTGGTCACTGTCCTGTTAACGGAAGACTGGCATCCGGATGCGGATTTTAATGAAGCACAAGATATTCAGCTTAAAGAGGCGATTAAACGCGTTGCTAACCATCTCTCGCAATACTTTTACCGCTACGAGGCTGACACAGTGTTACCGGCCAATGCCTCTACACTGGCGATTCTCAGCACACTGAATGATCCGCAGCGCGCAGCAGAATGGTCGCAACATTATGTGGCCTGGTTTGGCGAGTCGGCGCCAACGCGTCAGAGTCGTGCGCAATCGCGTGCAGTCAGCACGCTCGCTCCTCCTTCCGGTTTTATGCAGATGCCCTGGTTTCAGGGCTACAGCTGGGTACCTAACGGGCCGCATGCTCACAGTGGATCCGGCTTTCCACTTTCTTCCATTGATGTGTCGTACGACTGGCCGGCCTGGGGCGGTGCGACGTACAGTGTCACCGCCGCTCACGACGGCTATGCCACGGTTTTATCACGCTGTCAGGTGCGGGTAACCAATCCGAATGGGTGGGGAACAAACTACTACCACATGGATGGTGTTCAGGTGTCTAACGGTCAATGGGTTACCAAAAATACCAAGTTGGGGACTTACGCCAGCAATCGCTCGACCGCTTTGTGTGAAGGCGGTTCGTCAACCGGGCCACATCTGCATTTTTCACTGCTGTATCAGGGGCGTTTCCAGTCGATGCAAGGCACCAGCTTTGGGCCATATCAGGTTCAGACTGGCCGCTACAGTTACGATGATAACTGCAGCTATACCTGGCTGGTGGATCAGCGCAGCAATCAGAAAATATGCTTCTGGCGCCGGGTTGATAATCCTGCCATGTGATTATTGAAGCAGAGCTTGCACTGCACACGAAAGATTCCCTCCCCTTGGCAAGGGGGAGGAACTGATTGAGCATTTTATGTCACTCCGATCTCACCCAGTTCTCATTTTTCCGCCATTTAATTTTCCGTCCCTAAGTTGCTGCAGTACCTGCTCTTTGGGACCGTCGGCGACGAGCTGGCCTTGCTCCAGAACCACGATGCGATCGACGACATCCAGCATGCTGGTTTTATGGGTGAACAGGATCAGGGTTTCGTCATTGTCGAGCCTGTTTAATACCTGTTTGAGTGCCTGTTCGGCTTTGTTGTCCATGCTGCTGCTGGGTTCGTCCATAACTAGGACTTTGGGCTCGGTGAGCAGGGCGCGGGCGATGGCGATGGCTTGTTTCTGGCCGCCGGAGAGTGCTTGCCCGCCTTCGCCGACCTGACGATCCAGTCCGGCTTCATCCTGTCGGGTAAAGGCGGTGACGCCGGCCCGCTCAGCAGCTCGGAGAATGGCGTCGTCACTGACTTGTGAGCGGCCTAACGCAATGTTATCGCGGACAGAGCCGTAGAAGAGCATCAGATCCTGCGGCACGCTGCCGATATTGTGCCGGATGTCCGTGGGGTGCAGCTGGCCGATGTCAGTGTTGTCAAGGCTGATCGAACCTGCCGAGGGTTTGTATAGCCCCATGATCAAACGCTCTATGGTGGTTTTTCCGGCACCGACCCGGCCAATAACGGCGACTTTTTCCCCCGGTTCTATGGTCAGATCCAAGTCTTTGATTGCCATACGCTGCTGGCCGGGATACTGAAAACTGACCTGACTGAACTGAATCCGGCCCTGTAAGGAGGCACGATGCAGAAATCGCTTATCAGCTTCTTGCTCGACAGGTAAAGCCATGAGTTGTTCGATAATCGTTTTAGCAGATTTTGCCTGATGGTAGCGGGTAGACAGCAAAGCCAGTTGCACCAATGGTCCAACCGCGCGGCTGCTGAGCATGGATACGGCAATCAGACCGCCCATGGTTAATTCACCGGCGGCAATCTGATACACGCCAAACACTATCATGCCGACTGTGACAAATTGCTGGCAGAATCCGGCGGTGTTCTGTACCGAATCGGTCAGGCGTCGCGATGTGATACTCCAGTTGGCCATGTGGGCAACCGCTTCTTCCCATTTGTACTGAAACTGGCTTTGCGCTTCGAAGCGTTTGATGGTGTCCAGTCCGGACAGGCTTTCAATCAGGTTAGCGTGTTTCTGCGACGACAGGCGCGAGCCTTCTTCTATGCTTCTTCGCAAAGGCCGCTGTACCAGCAGGCTGTAAAGGATCAGCAAGGCCAGTGCAATAATGGGAATAATGACCAGAGGACCGGCAATCAGCCAGATCACGACCAGAAACAATAACGCAAAGGGCAGGTCAATCAGTGAACTGATGGTCGCCGAGGTGAAAAACTCCCGGATCGCTTCAAATTCCTGCAGATGCCGGGCCAGCGCACCGACAGAGGGAGGCCGGGCTTCCATTCGCAGACCCATGACTTTGGCAAAGAGCTTGGCGGATATCAGAATGTCGGATTTTTTCCCTGCCACATCAATGAAATAGCTGCGCATTAGCTTAAGCACAAAGTCGAAGCCAAAGATCAGTGTGATGCCGCTGGCCAGCACCCAAAGTGAATCAAACGCCTGATTGGGCACAATTTTGTCGTAAACCAGCCGGGTAAACAACGGCGTGGCAATGGCAAACAGGTTGATCAGAATCGAGGCGATAAACACATCGCGATAGATATTTCTCGATAACCAGAGGGTGCCCCAGAACCAGTGGCCCTGAGTGGGTTTGAGCAGTTCGGGTGATCGCTCGTCATAGCGAAACCGTTTTTTGAGCAGGAACAGGTGGCCGGTATAGCTGTCATTGAATTCTGAAAAAGAAAGCCAGCGCTCTTCGCTGTCAAACTGCGGCGATAGAATGGCAAGCTGTTGTTTTTCATGGTTAATGCTGACGACGACGCAGGCGCTGTTACCTTTTAGCAGCAGTATGGCCGGTAGCAGCATAGGCGGTAGTTTGTCTACCGCCAGTTTTTCCTCTTTCGCTTCAAGTCCGGCTTTTTCAGCGGCCCGGGGCAGCAGAAAGGGCGTGAGTTGTCCGTCTGGCAGCGGCAGGTCGGCAATTAACGCATCGGGTGTGTTAGCTACTCCATAGTGGCGGCTGACGTAGATCAAAGCGAGCAGCAGAGGATCTGTCATGGTGACACCCTCAGCAGACTGTCGACCACATAGCCCTGGAAGCCTCTGACTGACAGTGCCGCCAGCGTATTCATCTGTGCTTGGGTTTCAACCCGGGTGGCGATGGTCAGTATATTCTGATTATCTGCGGTCCGGGTGACAGCGCGAAGGACATCGGTTTTTATATCCTGATCTAACTGACCGGTATAGGCGTAGTCCAGTTTGACATAGTAAGGCTTAAATCGCTGCAGATAGCCAAGGGTACTGAAATGGTGCCCGTAGTTATCAATACCGAAGCGGAATCCATAATGACGAATGATGTTGCAAAGGAGGCTGGTAAATTCAAAATGCTGAACAAAAGCCGCCTCAGGAATTTCTAACAACAGTTTGCTGCTAAGGTGACGGTGCATGGCCATAAACCCTGCCAGCCAGCGGAGAAAACCCGCAGTGCGAATGCTGCTGAGGCTAAGGTTGACGGTTAAGGGCACCAGAGAAGTATCATCACGATAGCCTAAGTGTTTTGCCATCTTGCTCAGTACATCACGATCAAGGCTGGCGCCATCTTCCAGCGTATCCAGTGCGTGCAGGAAAAATTGCGCCCGGTAAGTCTGGCCCTGGTGTTCAACACTGGTAAACACTTCTCTGAATAAAGGCTGGTGTTTGTGATCTATGGCTGTTTGAAAGCTAAATGTCAGTTGATCTGATTTGATGGCCTGAGCAATTAGGGATTGCCATTGCTGGCGACCAAAAGTGGGTAAACTGATTTCGTCGCCTGTGACACACAGTGGCAGGTCTGCCTGAGTGGACGCCTGATTGACGGCATTGTCTGCCGCTGCCAGCAAATCAGACACAGAATGGATCTTCTCTTTCATCACAACGGCCACGCAGCTGTTATGTTCAGCCACCCCCTCTTGCACCGGATGACATTTATCGGTGATATCGAGCATACGTCTGGCAATCTCTGTCAAGTCCGTTCGCGACTGAGCCGGCCCGATATAGAGAAATTCTGACTGATTGAGCCTGCCCAGAGTGGCCTTCGGGGCAAACAGTGTCGTCAGTTGGCGGGATAGGGCTGACACCAGGCTGTCGCCGGCCCGGAATCCCTGTTGCTGGTATGTGTCTTTAACGATGTCGGCACGTAACAAGACGATACCCCCGTGGCCCTTATCCTGAACAAGTGCAGAGAGCTTTGACATCAGAAAACGGCGGTTTGCCAGCCCGGAGACGGCATCCCGATAAGCCTGAATGCGAAGCCTGTCCGCCTCTTCAGCCTGTTGCCTGAAATGGTGGCGTATCTGCTGGTTCATCTGATTAAAGGCGTCTACCACATCGTGCAGTTCTTTGGTGGCAGGCAGGGGCAGCGGCGCCCCGAAGTCATGACGGGAAATGGCCTGTGCTTTGGTACGAAGCCGGTTAAGCGGTTTGCGGACAATCAGGTTCAGGCCCAGCAGTAAAGCGGCGGCACCCAGACCGAGTATGGCGGACAAGGCCAGAAATAACTGAATGGCGCTTTGCCAGAGCTGCTGGTAAGCAACCGCAGGATTGCTGGTCACCGACAGCTCGGCGGTTTGCATCCAGCCACTGGTGAGTGTCACTGAACGTGTCTGCGGATCTATGGGTAGCCAGCGGCGGAAAAAACCGGGCACCGCAAAAGCCCCCGGCGGGTATTCCCTCAGGATCTGGCTCTGAGGTGTCACAATGTTCAAGGAAACCCGCTGGTAAAAACTGCCGTCAAACATGGCGTTAATCACAGATTCCGCCCCAATCAAATCGTTTTCAGCCAGATAAGGGGTTAATGCCAGACCGGCGGCATTCACGGCATTGTCTGTCTCAATGGTTTGCTGATTGAGCAGGTAGTTACGGGTATTGTGAATCTGAACCGAGAACACGCTCACCAGCAGCAGCACAAAGACCAGTAATAACCAGAGAATGATTTGCCTGTAGAGTGTCATGCGTCCTTTCCTTCTATGGCTGGTCCAGGTTAATGAGCGGGCGTGCCAGTTTCTGCGCGTCGAAGCGCTCTCTCAGGTTGGTCCAGCGTTTCAGGCGAGAAGATTTACCGGCGAGCTGTCCCTGTCCTTGCTGTTTCATCAGCCATAGCTGACTGCCGTTAAAGCTGTAGACGGGCAATAAATCGCGACGCTCGGTAGCGGGCTTGATGTCAGGGTCCAGGTTATCCAGCAGGACAGGCACCTCACTCGGGCTGGCATAGTAGGCCAGTACCATGTGGAACTGATTCAGCTTGAGTGACTTAACATAGACAAGGCGGAGTTTCTGATCATCAACACCCAGTTCACGCAGCGAAAAATATTTGGCGATAGTAAAGTCCTCACAGTCGCCGCCTGCTGCACCGAGAAATTCAAAGGGCGTCGCCCAGTAGTCATTTTCTCCCCAGATTTCAATATCATTCAGAAAAGAGAGTTGGTTAAAGAAGCGGTTGACCTGCTCCAGTTTCTGCCAATCCTGCTGATGGGATACCGAAGTCAGCAGTTGCCGCCAGGCGATCATCCGCTTGCCTGCGCGTTCACCATAAAAAGCCGTGACGCGATCAATTACCGCCTGATCCTGTTCATTTAATGCATTCAGCGGGAGCGCAAGTAATAGCCATGTCATCAACAGCCACCGCGTCACTGGCGTTGCCAGCAGGGGGCCGGAGTAAGCCGTACTGTCATGGTGTTATTGATTCCTTGTGGTGAAGATAGTCCAGCGTTCCAGCACCCCGGCATCGGCCCCCGTCACGGTTGCAGTCACACGCCGGCTGAGGATATTGGTCTGCTCGCGTGTCTGTCCCGGTACCGGTTCATGATCTCCGAAGCCAACAGTTCTGACTCTTTCAGGCGCGATACCCTGGTCAATCAGCAATGTGCGCACATTCGCGGCACGGCGTTTGGATAAATCCAGATTATGCGGCGATGCCCCCACCGGACTGGCATAGCCTTTAAGCTCAATTGCCGTTTCCGGATAGGCTTTCAGAAAGACGGCCATTTTCTGAATCTGGCTGCGAAAACCTGACGGGATGACATCAGAATCGTTCGCAAACAAGATATGCAGCTGATTGGTGCGCTTACTTTCAACTAACTCAGGACAGCCGTCATTGTTCACCACAGCCGGCAGTGGTGTGTCGGCACATCGCTCCCGCGCATTGATCACTCCGTCTGAATCCTGATCCAGCAGATCACGCGACTGTTCGGCGACGGGCGGATCCGATACCGTGGTTGAGCAGCCCGGCAGTACGAGTGTCAGCAAGAAACACATCACTTGTCGTTGCATGTCACCTCCTTACTCGTCAGCGCACTGACTCAGCCCATTTGTCCGGGATATCCACACGCATTTCATCCAGCAATTTACCCGTGGCATTCAGGACTCTGTATCTGGCCAGTATGCCGTCGTAAAAGGCTTGCAAATAGGCTTTGCGCGCATCAAACAGTTCATTTTCTGTGTTCAGTACATCAAGCAAAGTACGTTGCCCAATCTGAAACTGTTTCTCATAGGCGACTACGGTACGGGCCGATGCATCGACGTGCTTTTGTAAATACTGGGTCTGGCGTTCAGAGAGTTCCAGGGCGCTCCATGCCAGCCGGGTGCTTTCATCCAGCAGACGGTGCGCTCTGTCCCGAATATCTTTGGATTTATTGATCTGGTACGCCGCCCGGCGGCTTTCTGCCATATCAGTACCGCCGTTATACAGGTTATAACGCATGCGTAACCCGGCTTTTAATTCGTCGGTATGACCGGGTGTGCCTTCCAGATCTTCGCCCCACTCCTGAGAGGCCTCAATCGAGAAAGTCGGCCAGAAATCCCCGCGTTCCTGCTTGTACTGATAATGGGCCGCATCAATATCATTGCTGGCGGTTTTCAGTGTCGGGTTGTTTTCCCTTGCTATCTCGATGGCCCGATCCAGCGATGGGGGAAGGTAGTTGATATCCACTTCCGGCTGAACCAGATTGACCGGCTGTTCACCGACTTCCCGGTCAAACTCCGTCACTTTGTCCTGCACGTTATTACGTGAAGCGATCAGGTTGGACTCTGCCCGTGCCAGCCGGCCTTCGACCTGTGACAGATCAGCAATCGAGCCAATACCGGCATCGGTGCGTTTTTTGATATCGGTGTAAATTCGCTGGTGGATCTGGTAATTCGATTCCGAGAGAGACTGCACTTCCTGCGCCTGCAGAACATTGAGATACACCTCTGCGACCCGCAGCGCTTTGTCCTGCGCATCGGCCAGTAACTGATAGCGTTGTGCCTCGGCTTCGGACTTATTGCGCTGGATATCGTGATAGGTGATGGAACCATCCCAGATTAGCTGGCTGATGCTGATGGTGGCATCCGACGGATTATAATCACCCGTGCTGTTGGTGGTGTCATCGTAGTCTTCGTAGCCAATGCCGGCCTCCAGATCGACAGAAGGCAGATATTGCCCTCTCGATGCCCGGATAGATTCATAGCGACTCATGAAATCGTTATAGGCCCCTTTGATTTCCGGGTTGGAAGACAACGTCTGGGCAACCGCCTGCTCCAGCGATTGTGCCGAGGCCAGCCCGGTGATCAGCGCCAGGGTCAGTGCAGTACATACCTTGGTGTACAGATAGTGCATTGGTCTACTCCCTCAGGGCGGAATTGCGGGCTTTCAGTATCGGGTTCAGTAAATACTGTAACACGGTACGTTTGCCGGTAATGATATCGGCCGACGCTGTCATTCCCGGTATGATGGGCAGCTGCTCACCGCTGTTATCCGCGAGATTGTTTGTTTCTGTTCGAATTTTTACCTGATAAAAACTGTTGCCTTCTTCATCCTGAATCGTATCGGCGCTGATTTGCTCCAGTGTGCCCTCTAAACCACCATAGACAGTGTAATCATAAGCCGAAAATTTAATCATTGCCTTGAGACCTGGACGTAAGAAGCCAATATCCTGTGGCAGCACTTTTGCTTCGATCACCAGGTTATCTTCGGTCGGTACTATGGCGACTATGTCCATGCCGGGCTGAATCACACCGCCTATGGTATTGAAATACAGGGTCTGCACCGTGCCATTGACCGGAGAGCGCACCAGGGTGCGCTGGACTTTATCCTCTAAACCGATACTGGACTGGTTCAGTGCATCGCGTCTGGCCGTGGCCTGATTGAGATCGGCCTGAATGTCTGAGCGGAATTTGAGGGCGACATCCAGACGCTTGAATTCAGCCTCCCGGATAGCCGCTTCAATGACGGGGATTTGCAGCTCAGTAGAGCGCATCTCTTTGCGGGTATCGTTGAGCTGGCGTTGCAGTTTCAGCAGCTCTATTTCAGGCACCACACCTTCATCTGCCAGCGGCTTGGTGATGTTGTATTCCCGGCTGGCCAGATTGTAGCCTTGTCGTTGCCCGCTTAGCCTGGAGCGGGCTTCAATCAGTTCCTGCTGCTTTTGCTGTAGTTGTTGGGTGGCAACGGCGAGCTGGCTTTCAATATTTGACAGATTATCGCTGTACTCAGCCTGCTGACGATTAACCAGATCCGGATATGTGCTGAGGAAGGTGTCAGGAAAAACCAGCGGCGGGCGGGATACTGACACCATTTTTTTTGTCTGATTAACCGTGACATTATCGAGCAAGGCATCAAGCCGGATGGCATCGGCCTGGGCGCTGGCCAGCTCCTGTGCCCTTTCATTGAAGTCGGACTGGAAACGGGTGTCGTCAATCATTAGCAGGGGCTGATCTTTTTGTACCTGTTCGCCTTCTTTTACCATCAGTGCTTTGACAATACCGCCTTCGAGGTTCTGCACCACCTGAAGCTGGGAGGAGGGGATAACTTTCCCGCTTCCTGTCGTTACCTGTTCCAGCTGCGCGCGGGATGCCCAGACACCTGCCACGATAAAGAAAATGACAATAACCCAGAGTATTAGCCTGGCACTGCTCGGTGTGTTGAGCAGCAGAGCGGCGGTTTTATCATCCACAAAATCAAGATGCTTGCGGTTCACTGACGGCGTCTTCATATCTGTCGGCGCTCTTGCTGAAGCTGCGAAATTGTCTCAATAGCAAGACTGAGAGCAAATAACCCGGTTAAACACTCAACTTCCCGCACCGACTTCAGTAGTTTGGCTAACAGTCCGAATGCGAAATCGATAACAGTGTGATGCTAACCCACTGAATAACTCCGTATTGACAAGGATAGAACAAGAAAAGGTGATGTGTATCACTTCTATTCTACAATTCTTAATTATCAGATGAGGAACACTGACCCGACAGTGAGTCAGCGAATGGCAAGACATCGTTGCTCACGACAAGGTTATTGCTTCCCTGTGTCAGCGAGGTGTTATGGCAGAGTCTGTCTCAAATGGTCTGGCAACCCTGACCGTTGAAAACGGGGTGGTGTTTGTTATCAAGCCCGATGGCTCGGTGAAACCGGTCGACTTCGCCTACCAGGTTCAGCCCGATGAGCTGGTGGTCGCGAACGGCTATACCCGTTATGTCATGATGCAAAACGGTGAGCCTGTGTTGGTCGATCGTCCCTGTCCGACCTGTGTTTTGCTGGATGGCGCCGGAGTCTGGGTGTCGGATCTTGCCGATAATGTTCAGTTTGAACAGCCTGACAGCGATCAAGCACCGCCGGTTGGGCTGGATATCGAACAGCTCCAGGCATTGATCCTGGCCGGGGAAGATCCAACGGAAGTGTTTGAAGCTGCTGCTGCAGGTTCCAGTGGTGAGGCCGCCAACAGTGGTTTCGTGGTTGTTGATTATGATGGCGACAGCATACTTACCGAAGCGGGCTTTGATACAGATTATGAATTTGTGTTTCCTGAGTCAGACGAAGATACGGATGTCATCTACGCCGCAGGTGGCGGGGAATCCGTTTCACTGTCTGTGACGGAAGGCGATTTAGCGCCGGACACCTATCCTAGCCAAACAACGTCAGTTGTGCTGATAGAAGCCGGTACACTACCGCTCGATCCCACCAGTTTTACTTTTGACGCTAGCACTCTGAATGCTTTACTGAATGAACTCAACAGCGAAGTGACATCTGGCGGTCAGCCCGTCATTTTCCGTTTTGACGCTGGCCAGAATGCCATTGTCGGGGAAAGTCAGGGACAAACTATTATCACTGTTTCTCTGGTGGCTGAATCGAGTGGCCGGGATGTGGTTGTGACCTTGACGACCGTGTTGAGTGGTCCGGTTGATCACCTCGACAGCGGCGCTGGCGGCAGGGTTGCTATCGCTGATGATGTTTTGACGATTCTGGCAGATATGCAGGGTGCTGATGTCGCCGGTAATGCCTTAGATACTCCTGTCGGCGTGACAGTCACTGTTGTGGACGGTACGGATCCTGCCTTTGGCGCAGACCCAGGTACACGTCTGGATGAATCGGCAGATATGGGCGTGGTGCAGATGGGCAACGTACCACTGGATATCGGCAGTGATGCTATTGAAGCCCTGGTGTTTAATGCGGATCAACCGGCGCTGAACGGGCTGACCAGCAACGGTTTGCCAACGACGCTGAGCGTCGATGGTAACCAGTTAACGTTGGTGGATGCTCAAGGCAATACTGTCCTCGCCGTCAGTATTACACTGGATGGTGCCTATGCTTTCACGCTGTTCCAGCCTATTGATGAGCTGATCTCAGATGAAACCGTCTTTAATCTGGGGGTGACAGCCATCGACTTTGATGGAGACACCACGCCTGGCACAGTGGTGTTGATCATTACTGACGGTAGTAATGCACCGGGCGGAGAAACGATTGATTTAGCTGTCACTGAACCGGATCTGTCGCCAAGCGGCTTTCCGGTAGCAAGCACAAATTCAGTCACTGTGACAGCGGGTGTCGACAGACTCGACCCTGCAACATTGGCCGTTGATACTACGCAGAGCGCTGCATTACTGGCTGAGTTATCCTCAGAAGTACAATCTGGCCATCAACCCCTGACATTCACTTACCTTCCACAGACGAATACAATCGAAGGACGCTTACCGGACGGCACGCTGGCCGTCGATATTGTGCTGACGCCTGCTCAGGCGGCCAATGGCCTGGATATGACAGTGAGTGCCACGCTGACACAACATCTCCCCTTAAATCATAATCAGAGCGGGAACAGCGAAGGGCTGGTTGCAGTATCCGGCGATACTATAGTGATCACTGTTCCGGTGCAGGCGCAGGACACCGACGGTGATTTTCTGGATGATCCTGTGCTGGTCACCAGCACAATGACAGACGGTGTGTTTCCCGCTTTTGGTGATGACAGTGGTGCTATCGTCAATGAAACAACGGATGACGGCATTGCCGTCGCAGGCCAGATCGTATTGGATATCGGCAGCGATGATGTAGCCTCCGTTACTATCATCGATAACCAGGCACTGGCTGATGCGATTGGCGCCCTGTCCAGTAACGGCAATCCGGTTAGCTACAACGTGAGTGACAATCAGTTGCAGATATCCGATGCCTCCGGCAGTGTCATTCTGACCGCGACCATCAGCATTGACGGCAGTTATGAAGTGATCATCACCGATTCGTTCGATGAGCTGAGCGCCGATGACCAGATCATATTGCCTGTGGCGGTACTGGCAACGGACGACGACGGCGATACAGCGCAGGGGCAGATCACCCTGACGATTCAGGATGGTGACAACGCGGCAGGCGGAGAAACGGGCAGCATTACCTTCACTGAACCTGATTCTGAGCCGGATAACTATCCGCAGACCGACACCGATGACATTGTGATATTGGCTGGTGCCGACCGCTTAGTGCCCGATTCGCTGGCGCTGGATCCGGCGCAGTTACAAGCCATTCTGGATGACCTGGGCGCGGTACTGACCTCGGATGCGCAGACCATCACTTTCTCGGTCAATCCAACAACAGGTGTGCTGGAAGGCAGGTTGCCAGACAATTCACTGGCGTTAGTAATCAGTTTTACCGTGGCTCAGTCCGGCAGTAAAGATCTGGCGGTCAGCATCACAGTAACCCAGCATGTGCCGTTAGATCATCTCGCCAGCGCAGTGATCTCGCCATATATCACCACTAACGGTGAGACGATTGCATTAACCTTGCCACTGAATGCCGAAGATACCGACGGTGATAGTTTAGCGACACCGGCAGAGATCACTGTAGTGATTAATGACGGTGATTTACCTGAATTTCTGGTGGATACCGGGGTAACTGCCAATGAAACGGCTGATAACGGCCAGACATTGACAGGATCCATTGGCCTGGATATCGGCAGCGACGGTATTGCATCACTGGTGTTTGACGATACCCAGCCGGATCTGACGCTCACCAGTAACGGCAATCCGCTGACTCTGGTCCCGAATGGCGATCAGATCACGCTGGAAGATGATAATGGCACAGTGATCATGACGGTCACGATCACACCTGATGGTCAGTACAGTGTGATACTGACTGGCACGTTAGATCATCTGACCGGCGATTCGCTGGACATACCGATGAACCTCGTCATCACAGATAATGACGGTGATCAGGATACGGGGCTGATCACTGTGACTGTCACTGATGGCGAAGATCCTCCGGGCGGTGAAGTGATTGCGGTGACAGTGAATGAACCGGAGCTGGATCCCAGTAATTATCCCGCTGAAAGCACTGCAACCGTGATCGTCTCAGCAGGAGAAGACAGGTTAGTACCGGAAACTGTCGAGATCGATCCAGCTCAGCTTGCGGCGCTGGTCACAGAGCTGAATGCAGAGCTGACCTCAGGCGGACAAGCTTTGACTTTTGCCGTCAATGTGACGACAGGGGTGCTGGAAGGCACACTCGCAGATGGAACTGTCGTTCTCAGTATTCTGCCATCCGCCGTACAGGCGGCGGGCAGCAATGATATCAGCCTGACACTGAATGTGATTCAGAATGCGCCGCTTGATCATAACCTGAACGGTAATAGCAACGGTTTTGTCACTGTCAATGGCGGGACGATTCTGATTAATTTGCCTGTTCAGGCCAGCGACGTGGATGGAGACCCACTGGCGCAACCGGTTGCTGCTACCGTGACTATTATTGACGGTAAGCTGCCGGCCTTTCTCGATGATACTCAAGTCACAGTGAACGAATCTGATGATCAGGGTGCCACTTTTCCCGGCAGCATAGGCATTGATATCGGCAGCGATGCGGTTGCCAGCCTGACGTTTTCACCGACTCAGCCGGGCCTGGTGGGGATACAGAGTAATGGCGAAGCGGTTACGGTTAACCGGGTAGATGATGAAACGCTGCAGGTGCTCGACGCTGGCGGTAATGTGATCCTGACGGTCAGTATTGACGAGAGCGGTGCGTACGATGTCACCCTGACAGGCACTTTTGATCAGACAGATTCTGATCCTCTGGTGATACCGCTGAACGTGCTGCTGGCCGATGATGACGGAGACACCACGCCGGGCACTATCACTGTCAATATTACCGACGGCGGCGATGCCGCTGGCGGAGAGAGTGTCGCTGTTGCTATCACCGAGCCGGATTCTGATCCCACCCAGTATCCGGAAAGTCACAGTGAAGATATCGTCATTACCGCAGGCGCTGACAGATTAGTGCCGGAGTCGGTACAAATCGATCCGGCCGACGTGCAGGCATTGCTGGATGAACTCAATACCGAAGTGGCATCGGGTACATCGCCGCTGACGTTTAGCTATGATCCGGCCACCGGGGTGCTGCAGGGCGCACTGGCTGACGGCACAGTCGCTGTCAGTATTGTGCTGACAGCCACTCAGGTCACAGGCAGCAATGATGTGTCGCTCAATCTGGCAGTCACTCAGAACCTGCCGCTCAACCATAATCTGGCAGGCAACAGCGATGGTTTCGTGTCTGTCAGCGGCGACAGTATTGCCATAAATTTCAATGTCCAGGCCGATGATGTCGATGGCGACAGCCTGATTACACCGGTTAACGCGACGGTGACGATTAGCGATGGCGATATTCCCGCGCTGCTGGAAGATACAGGCGTCACCGTAAATGAAACCATGGATAACGGCGTGCTGAACAGCGGTGGCAACATTGGTGTGGATATCGGCTCAGATGCCATAGCGACTCTGAATTTTGCGCCCGATCAGCCCGGATTATCCGGTATCAGCAGCAATGGCCAGTCAGTCAGCTTTGCGGTCAGTGACAATCAAATCACAGTGAGTGATGCCGATGGTAATCTCATACTGACAGTCACTGTTGCAGAAGATGGCAGCTACGATACGCTGCTGATCGGCACTCTGGATCAGGATACTGGCAACAGCCTGGATCTGCCGCTGAGTCTCATCATCATAGATGAGGATGGCGATACCAATACCGGCATTATCACTGTCACTGTAACCGACGGCGATGATCCTGCCGGTGGCGGAACGATTACCCTTGCGCTGACCGAGCCCGACCTGTCACCGAGCGGCTACCCGGCCACCAATTCAACCACGGCGGATGTTATCGCAGGGGAGGACAGGCTTGACCCGTCTACGATTGAAATCGACCCTGCTCAGTTGCAGGGGTTGATTGATGAACTGGAAGCAGAGCTGACATCAGGCGGACAGGCGCTGACGTTCAGCTATGACTCCGCAACGGGTGAGCTGACCGGCGCGTTGTCTGACGGTACGCCTGCCCTGACGATAACCCTGACCGCCGCACAGGCCGCGAACGGCCAGGATGTGACGCTCAGCTTTGCGACCACCCAGCATTTACCGCTTGATCATCATCAAGCCGGTAATAATACCGGGCTGGTATCGGTCAATGGCACGGATTTGGTGGTCAGTATTCCGGTACAGCTTGCGGATGTGGATGGTGATTCACTGCAGCAGCCTGTCAATGCCCAGGTCACCATTACCGATGGCGTTCTGCCTTCACTCGGGACCGACAGCGGCACCAACTTCACTGAAACCCTGGATGAACAGACGGTCAACGGCAGCATACCGCTGGACATTGGCAGCGATGCGATCGCCACACTTGAATTTGCACAGAATCAGCCATCGCTGGAGGATCTGGTCTCAAACGGTGTGAACACCAGTTATACGGTGACAGGCAATGTCATCGAATTGGTGACAGACACAGACGGCACTCCCGTACTGACGGTCACTGTGAATACCGATGGTACATACACGGTTGTGCAGCATCTGCCGCTGGAGCAACTGGAGGAGGGGGATGTCACCGAGCTGGTGCTGCCGCTTATCGCTGTTGATCAGGACGGTGACAGCAGTAATCAGGGCAATCTGATCATTAATATTACCGACGGCCCGGATGCGGAAGGCGGCAACCGTACCCTCAGTATCACCGAAGGCGATTTGGACACCACGGTTCCGGCAGACGCCTACCCGGTTGATAACGCCACCACCTTTGCAATTGCTGCCGTGACGGATGATCTGGTCGCCAGCACCCTGATGCTGGAAGCCGGTGCGGCAGACACGCTGCAAAATGAGCTGTCCGCTCTGACCTCAAACGGTGAAGCGTTAACCGCTGTTGTCGATGAATCCGTCGATGGCGTTGTCACTATTACCCTGGTGACAACGGGCGGCAATGATCCTGTATTAACCGTGACATTCACGGCCACCCAGAATGGCAGCGACGTGGATGTGGCCGCCAGTGTGGAGCAGTTCCGCCCGTTAGAGCATGTCGATTTCAACGGCGACATCGTACTGGCCAATGGCAGCGACATTCGCATTGATGTGCCCTTGCAGATCGCCGACAGTGACGGTGATTTACTGATAACCCCGGATGTGACCCGGATTGCGATCATCGACGGTGATCTGCCGGCATTTGGCAGCGATTCCGGTGCCAGCCTCAATGAAGGCGATGACGGAGTGGCAACCGGTAACGGCAGCATAGCGGTGGATACCGGCAGTGACGATATTGTTGCTGTGTTCTTTGATGCGACGCAGGCCGCGCTGGACAACCTGACCAGCAATGGCTTCGACACTGATTATCTGGTCAGCGGCGATACGATCACAGTGACCCGCACCGATGATCCCTCAGTCACTGTGCTGACAATCACCCTAGACACAGACGGCAATTATGTGGTGAACCAGACCCAGCCGCTCGATCAGTTTGATGCGCCGGATAACAATAATCTGTCCCTGACGGTACTGGCACAGGACAGAGATGGTGATGTCAGTGCACCGGGCACGATAACAATCACCATTGCCGATGGCACCAACGCCGACGGCAGCTTTACCGGTGTGAATACCATTGTCTTTACTGAAGGCGATCTCACCCCGGCCGATCCGGCCGACGGTTATCCGGTATCGGGACAGACAGAAATAACGATCAATCCGGGTGTCGACAGGCTCGACCCGGCCACCACAACACTTGATGCTGCCACGCTGGCTCAGCTGATTGCCGAACTGGAGGCTGAAATCACCGCAGGCGGCCAGCCAGTGACAGCAAACTGGGATAATGCGACCAAGGTACTGACCCTGACCGCCGGTGGTACAACCGTGCTGACCGCGACGCTGGCCGCCACCCAGAACGCCGATGGTGCAGGGCTTGATATCACACTGGTGGTTGAGCAGCTTGCCCCCTTGGATCATAACGGGACAGACACCTCAGGCCTGGTGGTGTCGCAAAATGATCAGATTCAATTCCAATTGCCGGTTCAGGTGCAGGATAGCGATGGTGATTTTCTCGATAATCTGGTGCCGGTCAATGTGACGATTCAAGACGGTGATGATCCTGTACTCACTGCCATTGAAGCGGTGAGCGTGACAGAAGCCGATCTGGATGGCGGCAGCGGCGTCCATCCGGGCACCAATCCTGGCGGTGACGGCGAGTCTGCTACCGGCCAGATCACGCTGGATTCCGGCTCTGATCAAGTGGCGGAGTTTATCGTGGATGTCGATGCCTTTAACGCCGCCAATACTGGACTGACCTCAGGCGGCAATCCTGTGACTCTGGTGTATGACGCCGGGACAGACACTTATCTGGGGCAGGCCAATGGCGTCACAGTGTTCATTCTGGATTTTGATGTGGCGACAGCCAGCTACAGCTTTACGCTGACCGGGGCGCTTGATCACCAGCAACCGGATGACGATACCAGCCTGCAGCTGGATTTCACCGTCACAGCTGTTGATCAGGATGATGATCCCAGCGGTGCGATCACCCTGTCGGTCACCGTGAATGATGACCTGCCGGTAACGACTGATGTGACTTTCGATACCTTAGTGGAAGGCCAGACAAGCAGCACGCTGGATCTGCTGGCGGTCAGCCAGGAAGGGGCCGATGATGCCCAAGTGACGGCCATTATTGACGCAGACGGTAACCGGACCGATTTAGCGAGCGGGGCGCCGGATGCCAGCGGGTTTGTCGCGGTAGATATATTTGAAAGCGGCCAGTTGATTGGTCAGTTATTCGTCCACCCGGAAGGTGACGCGTTTTTCGTGTCAGAGCCTGACATTGATCATGCCGATGCGGCCCTGACCAGCACGCTGACGTTCGAAGTGCTCGATGGCGATAACGATCTGGACACCAGCCTGATCAATTTGACTATCACTGATGACAATCCGGTGCTCATTGTGGGTCCTGCGCAGGGCGTGGAAGAGCAGGGACGCAATCCGGACCCGGACGAGAGTCTGGCCGATCCTGCGCTGGGGATTCCTGTCACCATGTCGATCGATCTGGGCGATCAGGACAGAGGCGAAACCATAGGTGATGTTTTTATTGTTCTGCCGGCTGACCCGCACGGGGATTTTTATTTTAACGGTGTGCTGATCACCCCGAGCGGCGGCCAGGTCCAAATTCCTGCCAGCGCGTTTACTGATCCCGACGGCGACGGTGTGTTTGAACTGCAAGGGGTGACCTTTGTACCAGAGCCCGATTATTCGACGGCCGCCGAGCCGGGCTTCTTGCTGGATTTCACCGTGACCGCTCAGATTGACGTCACACAAGGTACGCCGCCTGCTCAACTGACCGGCACCTTGTCCGTCGATGTGCAGGGCATTGGCGATGTGCCTGTCTGGGACGGCGCGGCACAGGTTCACTACGGCAACGGGCAGGAAGATGGCGATAACATCAATATCGGCCCGTCATTCAACGCCTTGCTGCAAGATACCGACGGCTCAGAAGAGCTGGTATACATTGTGCGCATTGTCGAAGGTGAGGGACAGATAGTCGGTGAAGGGCTGATTGATCAGGGCGACGGCTCGTTTCTGGTGCCTGTCAGTCAGATCAATACCGTGGCTGTCGACCCTGCTGATAACTTCAGTGGTGATATTCGCCTTGAACTGATCGCGCAGAGTACAGAAACACTGAACCCTCTGGCTGGTTCGGAAACTGCCCAGTCTGTGGTGCAGGAAGTCGTCATCAACGTTCTGCCGGTGGCGGACGATGCACAGCTCAAAGTCACACGCGTTGAAGGGTTGGAAGATGAACCGATCCCGCTCAGCGATCATATTACGCTGACCGAGCTGGATGACACCGCCGATGATTTTGGTGTCGAAACCCTCTTCGTCCGGATTTCCGACCTGCCCGATGGCGCCGTACTGCTGCAAAACGGCACGCCCTTCAGCCCGGATGCCAATGGCGTCTATGAATTTGCCTATACCGACATCGGCGAGATTGAGTTGCAACCGGTGCCTGAAAGCAATGTCGATTTTTCGTTCACCGTGGAAGGCGTTGTCCGTGATCAGGTTGAGATCACGCTGGCAGACGGCACCACAACCACAGTGACTGATGAGCGGGTGATTCCGGCGAAAACCATCGAGGTGGATCTGACGGGTGTCGCTGATGCGCCGGACTTTGACATTGGCGGGACCAGTTGGACCGAGCTGCCGGACGGTGGATTGCCGGGTGTGGAAACCACGATCAATGAAGACGAAGAAGCGGTGCTTGATTTTCGTGTGATTTCCGGAGAGCTGGTATTAGCGCCAACGGATACGTCGGAAACCCTCTCGCTGGTGATCAGCAATATCCCGGAAGGCACACAGTTCTTTGATGCCGATGGGAATCCTCAGTCGATTGTTTATGCCGGGATTGACCCGGCCACAGGCACCCCGAAATATGAAGTGAAGCTGGATGCCGGAACGATTACGGTCAGGCCGCCTCTGCACAGCACCGAAGATATTGTGCTGAACGCCAAAGTGGTGGTGACAGAAAACGATGGGGATCAACTGGAACAGGAAAGCCAGATTGTGATTCACATCGAGCCGGTCATTGATGCCGGGGATTACACCCAGACCAGTCAGGGACTGGAAGATCAACCGGTGACCATCAACTGGCAGCCACCGTTCAGCGACAGTAAAGAGTTTGCCACAGGGCTGACGCTTCAGAATATACCGACCGATCCGGGCTACAGCCTGCAAATTAACAATGGCGGAACTATCACTGCCCTGACGGTGGATGCTTCCGGCTCTGTCACCCTGACTGCGGCGGAATTTGCGTTACTGGAGGGTGGGGCACAGCTTCAGCTGATTGCGCCGGAAGATTCGGATCTGGATGTCACAATCAATACCCTGGTGATGGTGCAAGAGAACGATGTGGATTCACCGGCTGTGGCAACCAAAGAAGTGGCTGGCACGGTCACGCTGAATATCACGGCTGTGGTCGAGCCGGATGGCGTCATTGGCATTCAAACCGGGACAGACACCAATGGCGATCCCATTTTTACCGATACGCTGGTGGTGGGCGACCGTCTGGATCTGACTGGGGGCGGCGGCTCGGAGGGTTCGATTCACTTCCTGGATCTGGATCCGAGCAGTGATGAAGTCGTGACCGATGTGGTTCTGACCTTCCGCGATGCGGGCGGTAATCTGCTGACAGGTTTTGTGGTCGAAGGCGCGATTAACAACGGAGATGGCAGCTGGTATGTGCCGGATGGCAATCTGGATCAGATTGTCGTGATCCCGCCACCGGGATTTAACGGCACAGCCACGGTAGAAGTGGCAGGCCGGGTGCAGGATCTCAGTGATGATGGCGACGTCAGCGCGCTGGTGGAATTTACCGATACGGTGCAGGTGACTTTCACCCGTGGCGCGGAGGATCAGGTCGCTGCTGAGATTCAGATTGACGAGACGATTGAAGTCACAGGGACGGAAGACACGCAGGTCGATCTGGGCAGCTTTCTGAATCAGATCGTCAGCCTGAACAGCACTGCAGGTGATCAGGGTGATGATGAATTATCGCTGGTGATTGATGCAGGCAGCTTGCCACCGGGCGTGACGATTTCCGGCACTGATTTTAACTTTGTGACCAATCAGTATGTGATTAAAACGACGGTGAATCCGGACGGCACCATTGATTTAAGCGGCGTGAGCCTGAATCTGCCGCAGGATTTTGCCGGGGACTTTACGATCAGTGTCCAGTATGTGAATACAGACACGGTCAGCGGCGATACCGATCAGCAGCTTGATGAGATTCCCATCCGTATTTCACCTGTGGTGGATCAGCCGGACTTCACATTAAGCGTGGTGGAAACGCAGGGGCTGGATGCGGATCTGCAACCTGTGTCGGACAGCGGCGAAGCCGAAGTCATCCAGACTGGCACGGCCTATGAAGACGGGCAAATCATTCTGGATGTGTCGGGCTCTGTCGGCGATATCAGTACCACACAGGCGGAAGGGCTGGAAACCATCACTCAGGTTGTGGTGACTGTCACCGATCCGGCAACCGGGACATTGCTCGACAGCAATGGGAATCCGGTCAGCTCACTGACGATTACGGATCTGAGCCAGCTGGACAGCATTGTCTTCCAGCCCGCGCAGGATTTCAGCGGCACTGTGTCGTTGTCGCTGTCGGTTGAAGTGACAGATACCGCGAGTTATGACATGACCACCGGACCGGCGACAGAAAGTGATACTGCAACCTTCAGTAATACGGTGACCTTTGAGGTGGTCGCTGTGAATGATTCGGTCGATTTTGTCGGCACCGATGTGCCGCTGGTCGGCGATGAAGACACGGCCATCAGTCTGTCGGGCTTGGGGGGCTCAGTCGTCGACATTGATGGTTCCGAGCAAATTCTCTCTGTCAAACTGACCAACGTGCCGGAAGGGTTTGTGGTCAGCGGTGCGGCCAACAACGGCGGCGGTGAATGGACCATTGCTGTGCCACCGGGCAGTACGAGCTTTGATCTGAGCAGTGTCACAATCACACCGCCGATGGATTTCAGCGGAACCGCAGAAATTGGGGTGACGGTCTTCACTCAGGAGGAAAGTTTGTCGACGCCGTCTGAACAGACTGCGACCTTCACACTGCAGGTCGATCCGGTGGCAGATCGGGTCGATACCGATGTCACGCCGACGGCCAGCGGCATGGAAGATCAGAACATCGATCTGATCCTGAATATTGAAGCGTTCGATGACGCGCCCAGTATGACGAACGGGGCGGCAAATGTGACCGAAAATCCGCCGGAAACGCTGCAGGTTCTGGTGTCGAATGTACCGGAATCCAGCAGTATTGCGCTGCCAGACGGTGTCAGCGGAACGGTGACTGACAATGGCGACGGCACCTGGCTGGTCACGGTCGATAGTGCTGATCTGGACCGTTTGGTCTTTGTGCCGGGCGATGCCAACCGAGAGAACTGGAATGGCGAACTGAACCTTGAAATCCGCGCCGTGGATCAAACCGATGTGGCCACCGACGACAAGGCCGTGTTCACCACAATCACGGTGGATATCGATCCGGTGAATGATGCCCCGGTGAATGAAGTACCGTCGGATCCGCTGGTGGTGGATGAAGATAACACACTGCTGATCACGGCACTGCAGGTCACGGATGTGGACGTGGATGAAACGTCCGAGGGTACCATGACGGTGACACTGAGCGTCAGCGACGGCGTGCTTGCTGTGCCGGGCGGCAGTAATACGGGCGCGCTGACGATCACCGGTGACGGGACGGACACCTTAGTGCTGGAAGGCTCTGTCACAGACATCAACACACTGCTTGGCAGTGGTTTGAATTTTACGCCGGATCTGAACGTCAATGGCGAAGTCACACTGACGATGACGACCAATGATCAGGGCAACACGGGCGCTGGCGGCCCGCTGGAAGACAGTGACACGGTGACCATTCAAGTGCAGGCCATCAATGATGCACCTGAATTGCCAGCATTGCCCGATCAGACCGTGGCGGAAGAGGAGGTACTGACTCTCAGCGGTTTATCCGTCACTGATGCTGATTTCAGCGAAGCCGGATCAACCAGCGTGATGACCGCCACGCTGAGCGCGGATCAGGGCACGCTGACCGTGACTGTCCCCGGTGGCTCTTCGGTCATCGTGACTGATAACGGGACAGGCGCGGTGACGCTGGAAGGCAGCCTTGATGAGATCAATACCATTCTGGCAGCAGGTGTGGATTATCAGGGAAATGCGGATTTCAATGGCGCAGATACGGTCACAGTGACGGTCAATGATCAGGGCAACGTCGGGACTGACGGCCCGAAAACTGCCACAACCACAGTGAATGTCACGGTGACGCCGGTGGCTACACCGCCGACACTGACACTGTCTGTCCCGCAGACCGCAGTGATGCGGGGTGCGCTCGGTGCGGTAATACCATTACTGGGACTTGAAGCCGTGGCGGGCGATCCGAATGAAACCCTGACGGTGCAGATTCGCAATCTCGGCACGGGTCAGTTAGTCGACAGCACCGGGGCTGTGGTCGGGACAGACAATGGCGATGGTAGTTGGACGGTCACTGCGGCACAGCTCAGTGATATCTTGGTCAGTAATTTGCCGGAAGGGACCAGCAATCTGTCCGTGGTTGCGGTTTCTGAAGAGGTAGACGGCAGTCAGGCAGAATCAGCGCCGGTCGCGATTGAAGTCCGCATGGATGACCCGGCCAATACCGGCGGGGAAATCGGGGCCGGTGACAGCGGCGCACCGAATCTGGTTATCAGTGCGGATGGCGGGGACACGCTGCTGGGGGGGGATGGCGATGATATTCTGATTGGCGGTTTAGGTCAGGATATTCTGGTCGGTGGTGCAGGTGATGACCTGCTCTGGGGCGGTGAAGAAGGTGGCACCGGTGACGGGGTTCGTGATCTGTTCAGGTGGATTGCGGCTGATTTAGGCACGGCCGGCAATGAAGCCACGGACACGGTGAAAGATTTTGAAGCCGGCATCGACGGCCTGGATCTGACCGAAGCGGTGGATACTTCCGGCAGCAGTTCCTTTGATGATCTGACTGCTCAAATTCAACTGGCCGACAGTGGCAGTAATACGCTGCTCAATATTCTTGACGGCGGTGTCCTTGTGCAGAGCATAGTGCTGGAAGGTGTCAGTCAGGCCAGCTTGCTTGGCGAAGATCCGGCCGGATTAACCGACGGAGAAAAACTGGAAACTTTATTTAATAATGGCGCTCTGCTGCTTGATATCAGCTTTGCCACCATAGCAGATGATCAGCTGGCAGCGGAAGCTTCGGGCAGCACGCTGAACGGACTGGCCGGTGACGATACCCTGATTGCCGGACCCGGTGATGACATCTTAACCGGCGGGGAAGGTGCCGATAATTTTGTAATCAATACTTCGTCTGTCACCACGCCGGCCAATACCGATGTGTTTACAGATTTGAATCCCGGTGAAGATGTACTGACCTTGTCGGATGTTTTACCGGACGGCGGCGCTGATAACTTAACCCGTCTGCTCGATAACATTGATGCCAATATCGATACCAGCGACAGCATCAATCTGGCAGTAAGTACGGTGAGTGGGGAGCACAATGTGGTGCTGGAAAACCTGGACCTGGGCGGCTTGGATCTGGATATCAGTTCAACCGCCACAGAAATCGTCACTTCGCTGTTTGACAATAATGTATTTAACCTGGATCCCTAGTGGCTGATGTGGGAGATCACACCTTGATCTAATGAGCATTACGCCACTCGCATGGCCGCTAACCGGTACAGATCCAGCGCGCGCCGTTTCTGTTGTTCAGTCGGGCGCTTATCATGGCAGTAAAGCCAGTAGCAGGATTTCAGAATCTCATTGACCTCATCATGCTGTAGCCCGACAGGGGTAGCCAGTGCGGTGAGTTCCAGTATTAAAAAACACAGCTCATGGTGAAACGGTACGATGAAAAAAGCACGATAAGCGTGTTTTAGCGCTTGATTGGCAAGGTTTTGTTGCCGGTATGACTGTGCCTTCTTAACCAGTGCGCCCCCCAATCTCAGCCGTTGGTAAATTTCATCCTGAAAGCCGTTCAGCAGCTCAATCTGACTGAGCATCAGTCCTTCATCTTCTGTCTGACCGCAAATTTTCCGCGCTTTGACCATTGCCGCTTCATACATGTCCGGCATACCACAAAATCCATACATACGTGCCAGATTCAACGCGGTGTAAAAGTCATCTGTCTCTACGCTATCCATGTCAATTTGACTTGCGATGCTGTAGCAATTTTGAATCTCCCCGCGCATGCAGGCGAGTATCGCCAGACCAACCAGAAAGCTGGGGTGATTTTCGAGCCGTTTATCTTCTTTCGCTGCTTTCTGATTTAGCTGAACAAGCGCACTACGGGCTTCATCAATCAGTTGTGTTGTGTGTTTGGCATCACGGGAATAGATGCTGGCCAATAGCAGCGAGATGGCGGCGTTCACTTCCACGCCATAACTGTACTGGCTGGTGTCTGCGACTTTGCGGATGAAACGCTGGTAGCCGGTTGCGGCTTTATTATGGTTCTGCTGGTGGGCATATAAGTTGGCAATGATAAGTTCCCGGATCGGGTTAGCCGGATTGATTTTATGAAGCATCAGAAAATGTTGTAAGGCTTGCGGCAGTTCGTCTTGTCTGATCAAACAGTTAGCCAGCCCCTGGCGGGCTTTGGGGTGGTACGGATGTTTTGCCAGTATTTTATGGAAAATCTCTTGTGCCTGCTTGAGTTTTCCCAAGCCTTGCAGTGCATTACCAAACCCTATCATGGGCCAGATATGTTGTGTTTCCGTACAGGCCTTTAAATACAGGGTTTCAGCTTCCTGATGGCGTTGTAACCGCAACAGACAGTCACCCTGTATGCGTGTGATGTAGCCCTTATACTTGGGGAAGTCCTGGGTTAGTGACGAGGCGAGATGCAGGGCTTGTTCGTACTGTTTTTCATCAATAGCAGTCAGTAATACCTTCAATACCGTTTTTCGCTCCAGTACGTATTCGATTCTCGAAATGAAATCAGAAAAACGAAACGGCTTAATCAGATAATCATCGGGTTCCAGTTCCAGAAAATGGGTCACGACTTTCTGGCTGTTATCGCCGGTCACACAGATAAAGACGCTGCTGGGTGATAACAGATGATTATGTTTGATTTCCTCAAAAATAAGTCCGCCATCAATATGGTGCTGCATGTTGTAATCACAAAGTACCACGTCGAACTGGTTAGTTCGCAGTAACCGAAGCGCTTTCAGGCTGTCTGTGGCGGTCTGAATGTGTGAGTTGGGCACACCGGCATTAGTCAGCATAGAGCGCGTCAGTGCGATAGCCATATGACTATCGTCAATGATTAAAAAAGAGTGGTGGCATAACAACATAGGCCTCGCCTTCCCCGACAGAGGTTACTCACATAAAAGATTAGCTCATTGTTGCATATGTGTTCAGAAAATCACGCTACTTAGTTACCATAACTGCAGAATTAAAATCTGTCTCAGTCGGTTCTTTTCTGGATAATACTGCTGCGTCATGGCATGCCTTCGCTCTAAGAAAAGATCATAAGACCAGATAATCAAGGTCATAAAAGCAAACGCGAATCATCAGGACAGAAACGGAATCCGCTTCTCACTTCGGGGTAAACCGTTAAATCGACAGTCATATCCGTCTTATTCACTGAGATTCCAGTGAGAAAGCAATCCTATCTTGTTGATAAAATGGCCTAATTATTGATGAGATGAGGACGGGTAATGCCGGTAACAGTAAGTGCAGATGGGTTGAGTATTGTCCACCAAGGCTCGGAGGGCGTAGCAAACGCCGATATTCCGGATGTTTGTATGACACAGTGCGGGCCACCCGTTGTGCCGATTCCGTATTCCAATGAAGCCAAATCGGCCGATCTGGTGGAGGGAACGACAACGGTGACCATGGACGGCGGCAACAGTATCGCGATCAAACCCAGCAAATTCTCAACCAGTACCGGCGATGAAGGCGGAGACAAGAAGGGCATAGTCTCTGGTGTGATTCAGGGAGAAGCCGCTTTTGTCACTGCCTCTGCAACCGTCAAAATCGAAGGCGAAGGGGTTGCCCGCTTGTCTGACATGATGACCATGAACAAAGCCAATACCATGTGCCTGTCTGGCGTATCCCAAGCCAGTGTCGAGGTACCGCCAGACGAAGCCGCAACGTTTGATGTCACCCTGAGTTGCCGATACCCAACGGGTGCTCCGTTGGTAAATGCGCCTTTTACGGTCACCGATGAAGGCGGGGCGGAGCTGGGCAGCGGCACTCTGGATGCTTCCGGACAGGCCGTGGTCAGCGGGTTGGAAGAAACCCTGTGTCTCTTCAATATTCAGGAATCTCAGGATCCGTATCAGCCTTACAATAACCTGCCGGGAAATAGCGTCGAAAACCCGTACCCGGATTTATTCAGCTATTGCTCAGCCGTGGCAGGCAATCGCGTGCCGTTCTGGCAGGAACGCAGTGGCGTACGCAACGACTGGGGCGTTTTGCTGTCGGAAACCTTCTCTGATCCGGATTTCGAATCACTGGTGCGGTTTGAAAGCCAGTTCAGCGCCACATATTTCGCCACCGAACATCAGCATAAAGTGTTTGGCGAATGCTTTGTGTCAGCACTGGATTGGATTCAACGCGACGCAGACACAGTCGATCACTACGTACCGCTGATTCACAGCCTGGCGACACTGTGCCATCCGCAGGGGCATATTCTCGATGCCTTGTTCACGCCGGACGAGTTTCTGCCGCCGGCCTTTTTACTGGGTGGTGTGCGCTATCATGGCACAGGCAACAGCATCGAATACATCCGCAATATGGACTGGGACGCTGTCGCTCAGTCGTTCAGTCAATACATCGACAATTTTGTCGGTGTGATAGCCGATTATCTCGCCTTTATTAAACTGCAGGCTGAATACGAGCACCGCACCGTGATAGTAGAAGGGATTGCCCGCTATGAAGACGGCTTGAAAACCCTGAAGCGGCTTCTGCCGGACATTACTGCACAATATTTTTCTTCGTTAAGTGAGAAGTTGGTGCAGCTAATTGAAAACGCAGAAGAAAGTATTGTGACAAACACCCAGGTTTCCGGTTACAGTTCCACAGTCGGCCAGGTGACTGCTGTGGTTTTCACAACAGCAAACACCGGACAGGAAAGCCTGATTCCGTTCCTCGATGTGTATTCAGACTAAGGTGACACGAGCATGAAAACCGCATTTCCCATCTGTCAGGTCGACGGTAGCCAGTTCAACGATGTTTCCGCGCTGAAGGTGCTGCTGAACGGGCAGACCAGCGGCCGTTACATCATCAGCAAAGGCCGTGGCTGGCACGGTGGCATTCACTTCAATAACCGCATTGCATTCTGGGCACAGCACTTCCAGCCGGTTCAGGCCATGGCCGACGGTGAGCTGGTGGCTTATCGCATGGCGGAAGAATACCCGACCACACAGTATCAGGAGACCACTTCCAGTTACAGCAACAACTTCTGCCTGCTGCGCCATACCTTCCAGAACCCGGATAAAGAAGACGAAAGTTATACTTTCTATTCCCTGTACATGCATTTGCAATCGCAGAAAGAAATCCAGGACTCGATTACAGCGGCGGAGAGTGTCAGCGAAATCCACTATATCAGGCTGACACAAACCTGGTATGTCCGTGGCAATGTGACAACCACGGATTTTGAGACCAAAACCTTAATGCCTGTCGGGACTGTTATTCAGTTAACCGATCCGTCCAGAACATCGGTAACGAAAAAGAAAGCTGGAACGAAATTTTGGGATTTCCTGAAATGTAAAGTCGTGCAAGTCGGTAAGTTTGCAGATAACGAAAGGGATAGAGTCAGCAAACAGTCTGCGGCTGATCAAAAACTGGATCAGGAAATTTGGTTATCCGTCAGTAAATACAACGGAGAAACGGCTGAATATTGTTTACCCACATTGGCCGATGTTCTGACCAAACAAATGCCACCATGGCACACCCAAAATGGCCCGGAAAATAATTTGCCCATCGTCGCTGATGGTACCGTCCAGGTGCCTGAACTACCGATGAACATTAAAGCCGGCGAACACCTGGGTTATCTGGGTAAGTACGAGTACCTGAAAAATGCCCAGGGCAATATTGATCAGGAATACCGCGTTCATCTTGAAGTGTTCTCAAATGATCGCCCGCCTGAATATTTCCTTAAAGCTCTGGCTGGTGGACAAGAAGAACATGGTTTTCAGGTGATCGACGGCAGCGGCAGTACCGGTGTAATGGAGCCGGCAAACACCTTCTTTAACGACATTCGCCGCGCAATCGACACAGATAACGACGGCCAGATCTCAGAAAACGAACTGGTTGCCTTCTACCAAGCCGCCACTAACAGACTTGAAAAAGTAATCGCCAAGCACCCGAGTGAGTGGTATTTGAAGGCAGATGATCATTGGTTTAATCAAGTATTGGCAATGAGCCAAAAGTTGACAGAAGCAAGTTTAAGCCGATATTTTGATTCGACTAAAAGTTATATGTCGTCGGAATTTCGTAAAAACTTTGTACAGTCATACGACAGTTTTGCCATCCATGAAAAAGAGCGCATTGATAACACCAGTTGGATGCAGGACATCAACCCTGAAAAACTAGATCTAAAGCCAGAGGTGTGGCATTTTTGGCCGCTGGGTGTCACTTCTTTATTAGATGATGAGATGGATGAAAAGTGGTTTACTGTCACACGTGGACAATTGACATTTGATTCTGAAGGAAATGATACGCCAGGAGACATATTTTTTACTCGTGTGCCTCATGTGCCCAATAATAATGGAGTTGTTATAGATAATTCAGGAATTACCTTAGGGAAAGGATTTGACATTGGAAGCAGAACAGAGGCGGACGTAAAAGATATTTTGGATTCGGTTCAATTGGAATGTAGGAATATTTCAAGTAAATTATATGATTGGCTCGTAGGTGGTGCGGGGAAAAAGAAGCAGGCAGCTTACAATTATTACCTGACATTGGATAGTAAAGTCCCAAAAAGCGAACAGGTTATAACAAGAAAGTTTCAAAATAAATTGTTTTCTACAATTTACTCAGACTATGAGTCTGACGCTGAAAAGATAACAACTAGAAAATCCGTAAGAGACGCTTATATTAGTGGTAATGATTTAAATTGGAATGATTTGTCACAGGTGGTGAGAGAGGTAATTGTGGATTTGATCTATGTGGGTCATTATACTGGCATAAATGATTCAAGAGGAAATTCAAGGGAAAAAATTATTCCGGCCATTTATAAAGATCTTAATGAAGGGGAGTCTGGTTCAAGCTCAGAATTTTATAAGGTGATGGATGATAGTAATTTTTGGGAGACTGATTTTGGAGTCGCTAATGATAGGTTTACGGCAAGAAGGGATTACTTAGAATGAAATTTATATATATGCTTATTTTGATGTTATCAATTGATGTTGTTGCGGATGATGTCAGTAATTATCGATATTATCAGAATTGGCAAACCCGACCAAACGCAAAAGAAAAGGGAAGTATATCTATTAGAAAGGATGACCCTTGTATTACAGTTTATAACAAGAAAAAGCAGAGTCGAAAGCGATATTGTCAGATGGGAGATAGTCAACTGAATTTAGAGAAAAGTTATCCAACGATATACCCTACACGGTTAAGTTTTGATGGTGCTAATCTTTCTTTCCTTGTTGCAGCGCCTTGGGCTGAGCAAAAGTGTAGAGTTCATTTAGGCCGTGAAGAGATTCAATGTGAACCGACGGGAAAGTAACTTTTAGTAAAATTTTTAATATTCTTTGTAATTGTTTTTAGGATGAAATCTAGTACGAACTTATCTCAAATAAAATACTACAAGAGTAATGGGTCATGATGCTCATACGATTGTTAATGATTGGAATGCTGGTAATTTGTTTACCAGCATATGCGCGCTCTCTGCGAGCTTATGTCAGCATGGGCAGGAGAAAATTTTTGAGTGTTAAATGACAAATGGGAAGTTGATCTCAATTTGTAGTCGTGACCAAGAGCTTATGTAACAATATGGTCGCCTTGGTTAGGTTGAGCTGTCATTGATACCAACGATTCATTTCAGTCGTCGTTCTTTTATCGGCTGGAATGAGAGGATACTGTTTTCGTTTCAAATCACAGTTATCAGTATCATGTATTTGGCTTTTACAGTCAGATTCTGGAAAGAGAAGGGAATCAATTTCAAGTGACTGCAACGCATTTCCAATCTGGTATCTATTTTGATAAAACGGACAACCGCTGACCACGATTCGGTGCACGCAGAATTCAATCTGGATGTTACGTGACGATCGTGAAACGGAAGTACTGTTGTCACAATATCGAAACCTTGTACCGACTCAATTCGATTTTGAAACCTGGGTTAATAAAGACCAAGATTTGGATAATGTTATAGATGAGTAAGAAGAAAAGATACCAGAAAACGCGCCATTTAATCTTGTCTATTATTACGTTTTTATCAGCGGGTACTGAGGCTCGAAGTATAACTGAATCATTTAACTATGAATTGATTTGTCATGATTTCCATCGGGGGGAAATGATCGTTGATCCGGTGATTGGAGCATATCACGAATATGAAATGGATGATGGATACAGCGGTAAAATTAACCTGATTGTTTCTGATAGCCAAGTGTTTATTTATAAAAATAATGACCTTGTCTTTAATGATGAATTAACTTCCGATGCTATAGAAATGATAGGGTCATCAAGAATTAAAATATCAAAAACGGATGATGAATATTTTTCTTTTCATCTAGGTCGTACAGATTTGATTTTGATACAGCATTTTATACAAGAAGGTGAAACATTTAGAGATTTCTTTCTTGAGTGCCCAAGCACACCGACGATAGGAAATACAGGAAAATTATTTGAACATATACAAAATCTTAAGCTTAATCAATTACCATAAGAATGCTTAATGGAATTGTGCCAACAGGAGAGTGTATAAAAATTGAAGTCAGGGAAAGTGGTTTTGATTATTTTGATATCAGCAGTGCTTACAGTGATATTTAATCAGAGTCGTGGTTTTAGTCTTCGTTGAATGTTCTGTGTGCCATACGACAAATGGGAAGGTGATCTCAATTTGTGGTCCAAGAGCTCATGTATCAATATGGTCGCCCTGGTCATGTTAAGCTGGCATTTACACCCATGATTCTTTGTACTCAGAGTTCAATCGGGATGGTGCCGGATGATCGTGAAATCGAAACACTACTGTCGCAGTATCGTTATCTGGTACCAGCCGAATTCGATCTTGATGTCTGGGTGAATAAAGACCATGAGGTCGATGAGTAAAGAGAGTAATGAGATGAGTCGAAAGGGTTATCAATGTCGCTGGGTTCTTGCTGGGATTTTGGCTGTTTTTGGCGGTTTTTCTTCTGCTCATGCGGATGATCTTGTCAATCCCGATGACTTGAATGAACTGTATCGTCATTACTTCAAAAAATATGAAACCAAAGATGCGACATTGAACGAAAAATATCGGGCACTTCAAACGATATTGTCTGCAGATGAGTTCACGCAACTGAAAAGCGTTCAGCGTGCCTGGGTTAAATTCAAAGAAGACTTGTGTGATCATCATCCTTACTTTGGTGATGACTTTGCTGTGTCCGAGCTGGATCCATCCGCAAAATCAGTCATCTACCTTTGCGCGGCGGAAGTCACTGAAGCACGATTATTAGAGCTGGCATATATCACCTCTCAGGAGACGGAACTGGCTTACACCCTTTATGCATCCAAAAACAAAACGCCGCAGGCATCACCAGCGGATCAGAATGCATTGTGGCAAGCCTATGCAGACAAAAACTGTCAATTCTTGAGCACCTATCTGAAAGAAAACCGAATCGATTGCATGGAAAGACAGCGATTTTATTATTCAGCTTTGCAGCTTTAATTATGGGTCTGAAACCGTGACGATCATGATGTTGAAGAATGCAATGGCTTGAAATGGAAACTGACTGATGAAAAGTACCACCCATATTATTTTTATGTTGTGCGCATTATTGTTCGCCAACCACCTCTATGCTTCCGACAGTCAGCCTTGTTCAGAGGCATCGAAATCAATTCTATTACTTGACTTGTCTCATCAAGGCTTCGCCGATAAAAAGTTTGACGCGATTGCTTGCAAAATATTGCCTCACAATCAAGATAAAATGCTCGCGTCGTATCTGAAGAATATGACGAAAGACGGTCACAGTGATCGATATTTATGGCGTGTATTGGTGATTGATCAATCATCCGGAAAAATCGAATCCAGCTATCGGGATGAAGTTCAAGAAGATGGTGGTATTCGAGTGAGTCCATATAGTATCAAGCTGGATACTGCCAGATATCACTTAAATGAAACAACACGAGCATTGGGAGTCCGGTTAATGATCGGCACTGCGCCCCGGTGTGCTGATTCTTCCATGACTAATTTTCTCTCGCTGTTTGTAGAAAAAGATTCAGAGCTGACGCCTGTCCTTTTGAATCTTCCCACGAATCTTTGGCAACGACTTGAAGGGGATCACTGTACGACGAACGATGATCTTCTGATAACAACACAGAGCTATGTGTTCCTTTCTTTTCTCAAGAATCAAACCCAGGGTTATCGGGACATTCGAATCACAACAAAGGTCGAAAAGTCGACTGATTACCCATTCAAGAAGATCCATGAATCTGACGTCACGAAAACTGACCAAACGCTTCGTTTTGATGGGCAATTTTATCAAGTGACAGAAGTACAGCCAAATGATTCGCAATTACTGAAAGATGTCTATGAGAATCTGGATATCACCACATTCAGAAGTTCTTTGATGCCTAAACGCATAGCGAAAGAAAATCGTTTTCCAGAGTTTAAAACCATTCCCAGGCCTGTCTATTCAGAAAAGATGATCGTTTTGGACAGTGAATACTGGTATTACGCTTTAACCCTCACTAAAGAGAACCATTTAGGCTATCACTTTTGTTTTGTGGATAAGTCGAAACTGGGTACTTATTTTTCGAAGCGTTCTTTATTGCTGAGAAAGTACGGGAATCGCTATGTCGCATTGAATTTTGAGATAGATGCGTGTGAATTATGAGTCAGTCAACCAGAAGGAAAATTTTGATGAAATTAGGCAGTAGAAGCGGTTTGGTATTTTCAGCAATGCTGCTGTTTTCTCATGTCGCTCAAGCCAGCAGTAGTGACAATCTGTTTGAGTTTGAATTGAGCTGTGAGGATTTGCACAGAGGCGAATATATTACCAACGAGTACGGGACCTATCCAGTCTATGAGATGGAAGATGGTTATAGTGGGAAAGTGGAATTAATTGTCTCCGGTGAGGATGTCTCGATTTACAGAAATGATGCATTGGCCGTCGAAAAGAAGGTGACTTCCGAATCAGTCACCATGGATCCCTTAGGTTTTCTGAAAATAGCAACTGCAGAATATAACTACTATACATTCAGCTTTATCGATGATGAGGCGCTTTTGGTGAATCACGTGTTTACAGAAGGTGATACCGTGAAGGATGCATTTCTGGAGTGCGAGTATGTGCCGGATATCAAGCGGGTGACTGCGCTCTACCAGCATATTCAATCTTTGAAGGTAAATGAATCATGAAACGATTGAAATTGATCGTGCCGGTTGCCCTCTTTTTCTTAGTGTGGGGTGGTTCGGCACAGGCCGCGCAAACCCAGTTATGCAGTAATGCCATGATGTCGGTATTGAAGTCTGATGCCCGCAATCAGAATGATTCTGAATGGAATGAGGATAATTTCAGCTCGGTTGCGTGTAAGCGCTTACCGGGAGAGCCAGACATCATGTTAGGGTCATATTTTCAGCGCAATTTTATGGTTCCGCTTGATGACTCATCTCAGTATCTCTGGCGCGTTGTCTTGGTTGATACAACTACGCATAAGGTGGTTTCTGCTTATACCGGTTCAGTTGGTGATGAAGGAGGGATCCGAATTGATAATGATCAGATCTGGCTGGATACCGCACGTTATTACCTGAACGATGGGACCAGAGCCTTCGGGGTCCGCTTAGATATTGGCCATGCTTCCCGGTATGCAGAGGGTGGCGCGTCTGGCTATATGACGCTCTTTGTGCGCGAGCAAGGAAAGTTACAGCCTGTGCTGAAAAGTTTACCGATGAATTACTGGACGAATCAGGAAGGCCATTTTTCAGTGACCGATGAGCCAGTCCCGATTCATCAGGCCAAAGTCTATATTAATATCGGAAATAAAATCTCCCATGGATACCGTGATTTAAAACTGACGACCAAAGTTAAAGATAAGATGAGCGATCAATATTTTTCAGATATTTATGAAAAAGCCTGGAGTTTTGAACAGACGCTGAAATTTGACGGACAGGCCTATCAGGGGTTTAAAGCATGGCCGTGATTTGCGGGACAGAAGGCACACAGGGTTGTCTGTTGCCAGTCTTGTTTGATGCTTGTGAATTCGGGGACGAGGGATGATGTTACGTATCTCCTGGCTGGGCATTGTGTTGTTATCAGGACCGGCGGCAGCCCTTGACGTACACACAGAGAACCGCCGCGACAATGGCGAACCCTATTGTGCGATACAGCTCAGTTCACAGGGACAAGTGCTTGAAACGCAATTATGGGGAGCCTGGTGTGGAAGCGTTCAATCTGAAGCGGTGTATCGTGACAGTGATCAACTGCAAAAGCTAACTGTGGTGCATGACCGGGGCAAGCATTCAACCCGCTATTACATCAATACGGCAGGTCCGCTTGTCATTGCTGCACAAGTGTTTTTAACCCGGGATCAATCCCTGCCAGATATCCAAATTCTTGAGCAGCAGGTCTGGCAACCTCTGACTGTGGAGCTGGACCGGATTCGTTCCTCAGAGGATGTGAATCTTTTATCCACCCTGTATCACTTGCCTCTGGATGTCAGCCGCTTTTCTCCGGCCCAACTCTTTGACGAGCAAAATTTTTCTTTATTGCATTGATTGAGGAAACCTTTAAGTGTCTACATGCTTAGGTCGCTTATACCTGTATACCCAACGACCTGAAGTTGCTTGGGATTAGCTTTCTGGCCGATGTGTCCAGATCTGCTTTTCGGCGCAAGTCGTCATGGTGAATTAGGTCGGATATCTTATGAAAATCATTCGCTTGATGTTGCTGGTCTGTTTATGGCCGGGTTTGCTTTATGCTGCTGGGCCAGACAAAGTCGCCTCAATTAACAGGGCACTGTGGCCGGAGATCATTGATTCGCAGATGACTTTTGACCGTGCTTCTGCCGCAGAAATACTGCAGTTTGTCCATGTTATGGCGAAAGTACCGCTGGCAAGCGCAGAGGACATCTCTCGTTTTACCGGTGTGAAGCAGGTGAGTGTTGACTCTGTTGTGACATGGCGTAGCAAAACGCAGCAGCGAATGCTGGAAGGGTATCGTTTTGCTTCTCACAATCAGTCTGTGAAGCATTGGGACGATCTGGTCAGGATCGCGCGCGAACGCCTGCCTGCTTTTGACAGTAAATGGCGTGAATCCAGTGAGCAGTTTTACCACTATTATTTGTTTGAGCAGGTACGTTTAGCGGCGCTGTTTCCCCGGATAAGCAGTGAGATTCTGACTTTTAACGACACTGAGGTAACGGGTGAACGTTTTGACGACGGCGAGTTTCTGCTGACCTACGATGACGGCCCGCATCCCACTCGTACCCATACACTGATTAATCAGCTGAATTACAGAGGCATCCAGGCGTACTTTTTTGTGCTGGGTAGTAAGCTGGTTCCGGCTGAACATAAGAACTGGTATCAGTCTCAGTGCCTTGGCTCCCACGGATGGCGACACCATGCGCATAAGGCGCTGGATAAATCGAAAGACTCCATTACCAGCACGGATCAGGCAATGGCGCAATTTGCTTCCCTGCCTTCAGACACCGCTTTCCGCCCGCCTTATGGTATGCGAAGCCTGGCGCTGTCACAGTGGTTACAACGTCAGGGCAAACCTGTTTATCTGTGGACTATTGATAGCCAGGACTGGAATGCCCGTCTGTCATCCCGGCAGGTTGCGGATCGTGTCATGACATTAATGTTGCTATGGCGCAAGGGGATAGTGCTTTTCCATGACATTCACCCTCACGCGACGGTTGTTTTGAATGATCTTGATGACATGGTGCATCAGGCCGGGCTGAAGTGGCGGTCATGTTCATAAACAGCGAAAGACGTTGGTCTCAGTGCCAGCGTTTTTTTCGATCTTCATAACTGATTTCTAATGGCCTGCTTTGTATTTGCGGGCCAGTGGTCGTTTTTATTCTTAATCGCAGCATTTTATATTCAGGTCGGGATAGAATAATGCGCATAGTGAACATAAAAGCAATATTTTACGACTCTAGTTGGTAGGGCAGAATAATACTTTATGGTTATATCAATTAATTTGGCGCAATGGCGGCAATGTTTGCTGCTGTTGTGTCTGTCGCTGTTTTCGTTATTCAGTTATGCGGAAGCGGATCAAGAAAAATCACAGCAAACACCGGAAGTTTTATTTGTCGGCAGCGGACCACTGGTTCCGCAGTCTAACCAGCAATCGATCCCTGTTAACTTTATCAATCTTGACCATGTCGATGTCGAGATATTACAGGTGACTGAGCCGGGGCAACTGCTGAACAGGCATTATCTTCAGGACCAATTATCCAGCTATGACCTGGACAATATCAAGCATGCTTATAAAAGCGTGTTTTCAGACCGCTATACACTGCCGCCCAGCGAGAAAGACGTCCAGACCTCAGCCCGACTGCCGATTCCGCATTTCCTGGATGCGGGCTGGTACATAGTGGTGATTAAAGCGCCTGGTACGTTTTACCGCGTGAAAGCCAAGCATATGCTGCTTACCGATGTTGGTATTCAGGCCAGAATCAATACCCGCCAGGCTGTATTCAGTCTGGCGAGGCTCTCGACGGGCGACGCGTTGACACAAGGTGTGGTAGAGATTTACCGCAATAACGCCTTACTGGACAGTCAGCCTGTTGATCTGCACGGAGTTGCCCGTTTTGATATCCGGACTCAGCGTAAAGATATTGTTATCGCCCGGATGACAAGCCGCAATGATAGCGGTGTCGCTAAAGAAGAAATGGCGATTCTGCCTATGCGTGAAGCGCCGCTGGATTTGTCGGACAGTGCGGTTGGCGGTCGAAAATATCAGGCGACAGAAGTCTATATTTACAGTAACCGTGATTTGGTGAAACCCGGTGAGGCTTTACCGGTAAACATTCTTCTGCGCGATAAAGACGGCAGGACCTTATCTCAGCGACCTGTCTCCTTGTCTGTGGTGAATCCATGGAATGAGGAAATCTTAAAGGAGCAGTTACAGCCTCAGGCCGAGGGTTATTATTTTCGTCAGCTTGAGACCGAGGCGAATTGGAAAACCGGGCGATACCGTATCGAAGTCCGTTTAGATCCGACCGCGCCAGACCCGATAAGCGAATTGTCATTTCAGCTCGAAGAATTTGTACCTGAGCGTATGGATCTGACATTTCAAAACGCCGCGCCATTTGTGTTCGCGGGCCAGACGAATAAGGTCGAACTGAATGGCCGCTATCTTTTTGGCAGCCCGGCGGCTGGCAATAAAGTGAAATCAGCGGTGACTTATGCCCCCGTCACTCATATTCCGGGCAAGTTTGAAGATTATGCTGTCGGCGTGCCTTTTACGCTGGATTCCAATTATCAGGAGCTGAAAGAAGTCGCCCTGTCGGAAGAAGGGCGGTTAACTGTCAATCTCCCTACGCCTGATCCGGAACAGATAAAAAGTCCGGTAAAAACCGTGGCAAATTTCAGTTTGCTGGAGTCGGGCGGTGCAGCGGTACAGCGTAAGCTCAATTACGTGACATGGAAAAATCAGCCGGTTCCCGGCATTAAACCTGAATTTGTCTCTGTACCATACAATACCGATGCCTTGTTCAAGCTTGCACTGCTCAGTGCTGATGGACAGTCTCTCACCAGCGGTGAATTGGAAGTCACCATGGATTATGATCAGGGGCCGTATTACTGGGTTTACGAAGAAGGCATTGGCTGGGAACGTAAAAAACAGGAACGCTGGAAGCGTTTATCAAGCCAGAAAATCAAAGTCGGCCAGCAGCCGGAAAGCTTGGCGTTTTCCACCAAGTGGGGCGACTATCTGCTGACGGTGACTGATGTGTCGACCGGTGTGTCGTCCAGCTACAGCTTTTATGCCGGTTGGTATCAGGGTAATGAACAGCTGAAAGCCAAACCGGATCATTTGGTGATTCAAACGGATAAACCGGCGTATGTCGCCGGTGAGCAAGCCACAGTCACAGTGACTGCGCCTCTGTCCGGAAGCCTGCTGGTGACACTGGAAGCGGATCAGCTTGTCTGGTCGGAAAGCTATCCTGTACAGGCCGGTAAGATTGATGTAACTGTACCGGTTCCGGCATCACTGGCCCGCCACGATGTGTTCCTGACCACCACACTGACTGGAATAGACGGACAGACACCCAAGCGCTACTTTGGTATCAAACCGCTTAAATTGGATCGCAGTAACAGAAAACTGAATGTTGCGCTGGATCTGCCGGACTTGATCAAACCCTCAGAAACGCTTTCTGTCCCGGTGACTGTCGATAACATTGATGCCCGGCAGGGCGGTGATACCTGGATCACCCTGTCTATGGTTGATAAAGGGATCATCAATCTGAGTCGGTTCAAGCCGGTTAATCCGCATGATTATTTCTTTGGCCAGCGCCGATACAGTGCGGATGTCATCGATATGTATTCGCGCTTGTACGATCAGCGGCCTGATCCGTTTGCTCAGTCGCGGTTTGGCAGTGATGCCAACGAAGACACCGATAACAAAAATGACGGCCTGGTTGAAAGCAAGTCCATCATTCTGATGACCAGGCCGATAAAACTGGTGGACGGTAAAGCTGTGGTTGATATGGCCATCCCGGATTACAACGGCGAAGCTCAGATTGTGGCGACCGTCTTTAACGGTTCGCAAGTCGGGCAAGCGGTGCTGGATAAACCCATCAGCGCCCCTGTGGTGGCTGAACTGAGTGTGCCGCGCTTTCTGGTGCCTGGCGACCAATCAAGTGTCACTGTCGATCTTCACAATGTGAGTGGTCACACTCAGACTCTGGCGGTGGCGATTACCGGCTCAGAAACACTTAACTTCAACCAGCAGCCAGCGACTGGACTGGTGCTGAAAGATGGTGAACACTGGAGCCAGAGTTATCGTTTTGGTGTGTCAGATACCACTATCACCGACCGCGCTTCGCTGACGCTGAGCGTGAACAACCAGGAGATATCGATTGAACGCTCGTGGGGGATCCCGGTTCGCCCGGTCATGCCCTGGGTGACGCAGGCGCAGTCGGTGCTGCTGGATTCGAAAGAGACATACAATGTCAGCGAGCAGCTTTGGTCTGGCCTGGATGTGGTGCGTGGCAGCATGGGACACGCTTATTTCAGCCGGACACCTGTGCTCAATACCGAGGAGCATGCGCGAGGACTGTTCCGGTATCCGTACGGTTGTGCCGAACAGACAACCAGTAAAGCCTGGCCATTTCTGCTGGATGAGCCAGAACTGCAGCGTTTCAAAGCCCAGGCCCATCAGACTCGTCATTACAGTGATGATGACGGAGACGATACGCCATCGACAGACAAACAGCTGATCGAAAAAGCCGTGCTGCGGCTGAAAACCATGCAGAAAAATAGTGGCGGTTTCTCATTGTGGGACAGCAGTGGGCGGGAAAATCCCTGGCTCAGCGGCTATGTGACGGATTTTCTGCTCGCGGCTGACAAACGTTTCCCTGGAGTTGTACCGGCTTCCATGCTGACTAAAGCCACCAATCGCTTGATGGCGTATGTGCGTAATGAATCACTGACCAGTAATCTGGCCTATGACATGGAATCAGCCAAAGTGGCGCGTGCCTACGCTGCCTACCTGATGAGCAAGCAGGGCAAGCTGAAGTGGAGTGATCTCGACAGCATGAAGCTGACGACCCTGCCAACCCAGCTCAGTTATCTGCATATGGCGGCCAGTTATGCCAACGTAGGTGCCAGTGATGATGCGGAAGACATGCTCGATGACATCAGGGATTACAACCGCAGGCACAGGTATTTCGGCGATTACGGCTCGAGCCTGCGCGATGTCGCAAAATCGGTGACTGTGTTGCAGGAGATGGCGGGTGATAATTCACTCAAAGAAATGGCACAAGAGCTGCAAACAAAGTATCTGGAGCAGTTGATCGATCTGGCAAACACATCTTGGATGAGCACGCAGGAACGTGCCGCGCTGGTGCAGGCATCTGCCCTGACCAACGCGGCAAACCGCGATCAGATTTTCAATCTGTCTTTCAGCGGTAATCCGGTGAGCCAGACAGGGATGTTCAGTCAGCCATTAGCGAGTGACATGACAATCCAGAACCTGGATGACAAACCTGTGTATGTCAAAGTGCTGGCGCAAGGCTACCAGATGTTAAATCGTGGGATTGCCAATGAAGCTAACCGCTTTAATACCCTGGATGCCGAACGGGTAGAGCGCAAACTCTATACCATGAAGGGTGAACCTCTGGCGTCTAACCGTGTGAAAGTGGGAGACCGGGTTGTTGTGGTACTCACTGTCGCATTGAACGAGCGCGTGAATGATGCCTTACTGGTTGATAAGATTCCTGCCGGCTTTGTGCTGGAAAACCCGGCCCTGAATCAAGGCTTGCCGCTCGAACGGGTATTACCGGCAGGTATTGAGCTCAAGACTGCCGATCATCAGGAATACCGCAATGATCGTTTTGTGCTGTCCGATGAAATGCGCAAAGGCCAGCAATCCCGTTATGGGTATATTCTGCGTGCCGAAGTACCGGGCACGTTCGCGGTACCGCCTGTCTTTATCGAGTCAATGTATCGTCCGGAAAAACATCTGGCGTATTGGCAGACGCCGCAAACCATGACGGTGGAAAAATAGCCGTGATGATCCAGAGTAATCATTTCTGATGAAACGATTATTGCCCAATCTGCGAGCCACTCTGCCAGTGAAAATGGCAGGGTTGCTCGTTTTCTTTTGGCTGGCAGTATTTGTGCTGAACAGCTTGTGGCCTTTGCCTCCTCTGTACCCGGATGGCCCTGCGACAGTCGTCGTTAGCAGGGATGGCGAGATACTGCGCTCATTCGGGGATCGGCAGGGAGTTCATCGTTACAACGTCACACTGGCTGATGTTGATCCTTTCTATATTCAGGCACTGCTCAATTATGAAGATCGCTGGTTTTACTGGCATCCGGGTGTTAACCCTGTGTCCGTTGTCCGGGCCGCCTGGCAGTGGGCCAGCAATGGTTACGTTGTGTCTGGCGGATCCACGCTGACCATGCAAGTGGCCAGGTTGATTGATCCTCATGCACGATCGATTACCGGCAAGCTGAAACAGCTCTGGCGGGCTTTGCAGCTTGAGTGGTATTACAGTAAAGACGAGATACTCACTTTTTACCTGAACCTGGCGCCTTTTGGCGGCAATATCGCCGGTGTTGAGGCCGCCTCCCGGCGGTATTTCAATACTACGGCCGGGCACCTGACGAAGAACGAAGCCGCTTTACTGGTGGTCTTGCCGCAAAAGCCGTCGCTGTACCGGCCTGACCGATACCCGGACACAGCGCAATCCATGCGAAATAAAGTGTTGGATCGTCTGTACGGCAGCGGATTGCTAAGTGATAAGGCGACACAGCATTTAAAACAGGAAGCGGTTGAACTGAGACGTTCGCACAACACAACGCTGGCCCCTTTGCTCAGTCGTATGCTCAGGGAGCAGTATCCGGACAGGCATATTATCCAGACAACGCTGGACGGTGTTATTCAACAGCGGGTCGCCCGCTTACTGACCAAAGTGAAGCGCCAGTTGCCTGAGCATTCCTCCGCGGCGGTATTGGTGGTGGATAACCAAACAGCCAATGTGCTCGCGTATCAGGGCTCGGTGGATTTTCAGGATAATAGCCGCTTTGCCCATGTCGACATGATTCAGGCTGTCCGGTCTCCAGGTTCCACACTCAAGCCCTTTATCTATGGTATGGCGATAGATCGCGGCATCATTCATACCGAAAGTCTGCTGAGTGATATCCCAACCCGTTTTTCTGATTACAAGCCGCAGAATTTGGATGAGCGGTTTCAGGGCGCCATCAGTGTGAGTGAGGCGCTGAAACAATCGCTGAATGTACCTTTGATTCAGGTATTTAATGCGCTGACGCCTGCTGTCTTCGAGCAGGGCTTACGTCAGGTGGGGGTGCAGTTACAACACCATCAGGCCAACCTGACGGTTGGATTAGGCGGGACGGGAACCAACCTGCTGACACTGGCTGAAATGTATCGTTCTCTGGCCACAGAGGGGAAGTTCAGAACGCTGAATATGGTGAGAGATCAGCAGAGAGCGCCAGAAACTGAGAAAACGCTCCTCAGTGCTGAAAGCAGCTGGATGGTATTTAACACCCTGAGTGCGATCAGCGCGTCGGACCGGGTGGTACCTCGGGTGCGTCGTGAAGTTGCCTGGAAAACAGGCACAAGCTATGGATACCGCGATTTCTGGTCGGTCGGCGTCAGCGCCGATTACACAGTGTCGGTGTGGGTCGGCCGCCCGGATTCATCGCCTGTTGTCGGTTATCTCGGCGCAACTCAGGCCGCGCCCATCATGTTTGATGTGTTTGATCAGCTACCCGAAGACAACCGTCGGGTCAATCAACCGGCAACAGTGAAACGTCGGCTGATCTGCTGGCCCGGCGGCAGGGCCAAATCAGTTACAGAGGAGGCCAGCTGTGCGTACCAGAAATATGCCTTTACCCGCAATGGCCTGACGCCGCCGACGCTGGAAAGTCATGGTGATTTTGTGGTATCGGATCGCTGGCCCGAAGCGCTGCGTGTCTGGCAGCAACACAAGGGCAGGGTGAACCCTGAACTTTCTGATCAAGCGCCATCTGATCAGAAGCAGCCTGAAACGGGCATCAGAATCATGTCGGTGAACAATGGTCAGCATTATTACCTGTCACAAATAGACGCGATCATACTGAAAAGTAACAAAAAATCGGCAGAAGTATTCTGGTATGTCAATCACCAGCCGTTTCATGACCGTCAGCTCAATCTGACGCACTATCAGGGAGAGCTGACTCTGACCGCGTGTCAGGGGCTGCAATGCGACAAGAAAGTTATTGTGGTTCACCGCTGAAGCTTGGTGGTTACAGAGCGGTTCGGAAGCTGGTCGTCGGTAAGATCGTCAACCGGCGGCTAGCTGAGCGACTTGCTGGTATTCTCTGAGTCCGGATGTAACCGCATTTTTTGCCTGTCGATCCTCCATTTGGAAATCAGGTCAAAAATCAGATGACTGCTTCGCCAGCGCACCTGATGCAGGGATGCAGACGTGCCATGAATGGCGACAGCCGGCATGGCGGATATCCCTTGCTGTTTGAGATCGCTGACAATACTGAGTTGCTGAAAATAGCGCAGCGAGTAGCGAACCCGGCGTCTGAAATAGAGCTTGTAGTCCTGCCAGCGTAACAAGCTGAGGTGAGCGTAAATGAATACAGCTTTCACGCAAACGCCAATGCGCTGTTTGGGTAAATCCGTACCGCTGCAAAGATTGGTTGCTGAGAGAAATCCCAGCATGCTGTCGTCACCGATTAATCCGACGGGCAATTTCACGTGATGGCTGGTCAATGTCTGAATAAATAAAGGTGAAAGCAGGTATAAACCACCGGCCAGATCATGATTCTGCTGCATTCTGTGTTGCATCTGCTTACTGCTTCTTCCCTGATCACAAGGAAAACCTGAAATGGCATTGTAGTGCGGTTGGGCAAGGTGGCAGTCAACAATATGTTGAAAGGCATTCTGGCCAAATGTCAGATCGCCATCGGCAAAAACGGCCACTGAATGGCCGTCATAATACTGATAGATAAAGGTATTCCAGGCGTTTGATTTGTCACCGATTTCAATTAAAACCGGGTGAATACTGGGATGGGTATCAGCAAGACGAGACACAATATCATAAGTCTGATCGGTACAGCCGTTGATCATGACAAACACTTCATACGGATAACTGCCGCAGTTTTCCATCACGCTTTCAATACAGCTGGCAATGCTTTCCTCCAGGTTGTATGCAAACAGGCAAATCTGAACCTTGATCATCTCACCATTCCCGGCAACCGCTATCCCTTATTGGAATAACTATATACGGGTTTTTCAAGAGCTACCAAATTGAGTTAAAGGAGGGGCGTTCGTATTATAGCTCTGGTAACTGGGGTGCGATCTTGGCAAATTCCGAATCGTTCGAGACGGTAATTAGTGTATGAAATAGCTCGAGTTGTATTTGTGGTTGGGTGGTTTATGGCCGGTTTAGATTAAATCAAAATGACCTAAGCCTGTCATTTTGAGGGTGATACTGTTTTTTTGGTGAAAACAGCTTGTCAGTGAAAGGGTGAGCTGCCTGATGTTATTATCTGTGCTGACAAAATATACTGCTTTGCGCTTACATCACCGCCATAGGCGGTGATGTAAAGGTCTTACTCGACAGCAATGACTTTCTTTGCATTCCAGACTGTTAAGGATAAAAGCAATGATACAATTGCTGCGCCAATCCAGAAATATTGAACACCTGAGAAATCATAAACTTGTACACCATCCACTTCAGAGACTTTAATCATAGATGAAGACACAAGTTCTTGAACAGATACAGCCAGGTAAGAGCACAAGCCGATAAAGCCTTTGACTGCACCAACGGCATTTTTAGGCATGAGATCGCAAGCCGTCAGACCAGCCAGGAACACAACCAGACCACCCATAGCGAAACCGACCATAGCCAAGGCTACAGCATCCATCATACGGCTCTCAGGACCCCAGAACATGATGGCAAAACCTGCGATATTGGCGATACCGTACATCAGTGTTGGAATGTGGCGGTTTGCGTTAAACAGTTTATCGGAAATGATACCTGCCAGAATTGCTCCGAAGAAACCTGCGATAGGATAAGTGGACATCGCAAAACCGGCATCAATCAGTGAATAATTTTTCTCACTTTGCAGGTAAAGGACTGCCCACGAACTTATGGCGTAACGCGAAACATACATTGCAGCACAGGCGGCCGCGATTAACCACACAACAGGCTGTTTCAGGACAAAGAGCTGAGCACGACGAGTTTCTTGTGGACTCAGAGTGCTTTTTTTCATCTCCGGTTCTTCGCCATATGCGGTTGCAGGATCGGGCAGGCCATAGGTTTGTGGCCGGTCTTTCAACAGAAACAACATAACCAGGCCAGCGGCAATACCTGCGATACCTGCCCCGATAAAGCCTGCGCGCCAGCCGAAATAGCTGACCAGTGTGGCGGTAACAATCCAGGTCACGGCTTCACCGATGTTACGTGACCCCCCCCAAATGGAGTACACTGAACCACGCTGTTTCGGGGAATACCATTGGAAAATCGACACGCAGGAAGGCGCAGAACCAACAGATTGGAACCAGCCGTTAATCCCCCATAAAATGATGAAGAATAAGCCTGCGGTATTTAATCCCATGACTGCACAGACAAAACCTGAAAATATCAGTGAAACTGACATAAACCGACCGATGTTGGCATAGTCGGATAGAAATCCGTTAGTGAATTTACCTATGGCATAAGTGAAGAAGAAAGCTGAACCCATCAGACCTAGCTCAGTTGTTGTCACAATTCCGGCATCTAGCATAGGCTTTTTAACAACGCCAAGGGACATTCTGACTACATAGAAAAAGGCGTAGCCGAAGACTAAGCCAATAAAAACTTGCCATTGATAACGTTTGTAAATGGACTTAAGGGTCATTGGCTCAGCGTTGATTTGTTCAGCGTCTGCGCGGGTTTTCAATAAACTGATCATGTATCACTCCATGAATGGATTGTTCTTGAAAGGTACGTGAGTGTAGTGTTCACAAGTTCACGCTATGCGACTGCATCTGATAATCAAAACACGGTTATACGGGTCAAAGTTGACACTGTGGCGTAAAAATGTGGTGGGAAATTGGTAAGTTAACGCTAGAAAGGGTCCAACCTTCAAAGGAAAATGGACGTAGAAATGGTGAAAAGTGGGTCAAAAATGGACTGAGTCGGTGCAGATTAATAATTTTCAATGGTCGGAATTTTGACGGCTGACACATTTCTTCATATTTGGGTAGTTTCGTGGACGGTTTGAGATGGTAGGGGCGGTTACTATGTGGTGGATCATTCAGCTTAAGAGATATATGGCTAATGTAAGTTGTGCCTGTCTGATTTTGTACTCAGGGATATCTAATGCGGCCAACAGTACCCCGTTAGTCGTTTTGACCACTTTTTCAGAAGGACCAATGACTTCTCTTATCGAGCATTATCAGCAAGACTATCCTGAGCGTAATATTCAGATAATTTATCGAAGAACGGAACCTGCTGCTCGCTTGGTCTGGCAGCCATCTTTGAAGCCGGTGGATCTGGTGATCTCCTCCTCTCCAACATTTTTTCATGCTTTAGCTGAAGCAAACTTATTAGCTGAAGTGGCAGGAAAGTATAAAGTACCAGCCTGGCTAGAAAGTCATGGTATCGAAATCAGCCCATATTTTATTGCATTTGGTTATTCTGGCATTGGGCTGATGTGGAACATTCAATATTTGCAAAAGCATAATCTGCCGGAACCGACAAACTGGGAGGATTTGGCGAAGCCTGTTTATTCTGAGCATATCATCATGAGTACGCCATCAAATTCTGGCACGACTTACATGATGGTTGAAAATATTCTTCAACTAAAAGGTTGGGAAAATGGATGGCAGTTGTTAATGCAAATCGGCGGAAACCTTGCGTCAGTGTCCGCAAGGAGCTTCGGTGTCAGTGATGCGGTGTCACGTGGATTAGTCGGCATAGGTCCTGTGATTGATAGTTATGCGTTCAATGCACAGGAGAAATTACCATTCATTCGGTTTGCTTATTTTCCAGATACTATTTTGTTACCAACTTATATTTCGGTAACGGCAAGTAGCACGAAGAAAGATGAAGCAAATCAATTGATTAGTTACCTACTGTCAGAGAAAGGACAATTGGTGATCGCTTCAAGTCTGATGGCAAAAGTACCAATTAATAATGATGAATTAGCGAACCAGAGCCATTTTGTGCTTAACTCAAAACTGATAAATCAGCGGTCCGATATTGTCAAAGAACTTTTTGAACAATGTATAACTAATCAGTTAGTCAAATTGCATCAGGTGTGGAAAATGATACATGAAACTCAAGCATTGCTAGAGAGTAAAAACGGCAACTCTACAGAGCTGCAAGAGCAACTAAATCAAGCAGTTCTGCTTGCTTCAACGCCACCTATTTCTGAGGTACAGGCCGCAGATTCCGTCTTGGTTGATATGCTTGCTCGACAAGGTAAACGTCATTACTCAAGTCAGGCACAAAAAGTAGTACAACAATGGCAACAGGATATGTCACACCAGCTAGATAAAGCGATCGAGTTGGTGATTGATATTAAGCGCCAACTGCAATGATCAGGATTTTAACTGTATTCCAGCGGAGTCCACTTGGACAGCGACTTAAACTGGCGTTTGCTGCTGCAACTTTTCTGACGTTGCTTACTGGGATAATTGGGATGATGATGTGGGAGTCGTTGGGTGAGAAAATAGACACTATTTTGTCCGATAACATCCCTGTTTATACTGAAAGCTATCAGGTTGAAAGAAACATTAGCCTTTTGCAGAGCACTTTGAATGAGCGTATGACCACCAATGAATTGCTTCCATACAGTAATCTGACGACCAAGATTCAAATGCTCCTGGGTGTTCTTGAAGAGACATACCAGTTTGGTGTTATTCAGAATGCTGAGAATATACGTTTGCTTGCTGAGTTAAAGCAGGCAATAGTGGAACAAGAAGTATTATTAAAGCAGCGTATTACACTTCAGACCCAGTTGGTAAGGCAAAAGGAAAAACTATCTTGGCTGCATCAGGATATGATTGATGAAATAGAGCCTGTTGCGCAAGAAATTGAGTGGCACGTGAGTTTATTGGCGGAGAACGCAACACAACATGCTTCTTTGCCTGAGTTACTTCGGGAGTTTTCTATTATTCAGGATCTTTCCCTCAAGGAAAATGAGCTGTTCAGCTTGGTTGATGAAATAGTGAATCAACGTTACCAGAGGGATCTTGATAATGCCTTTCAATATATTGGTATTAAAGTAGAAAACATAGAAAAAGACATGTTGAAACTGACTGATTATCCATCAACAATAGCACATCGTCAGATATTATCGGACATTATAATTTTAGTTAAGCCAGGTGGGGTTTTTCATCAACTGCTGAAAAAAGATACGGATAACCAGCAGCAGCTAAACACAATTACTCCTGAGTTAACACAGTTGGTCTCTCAGTTTCATGTTTTGGTATCGGAAAATCTTAATAGTACAAACCGTAGATTGATGGATTTACGTGAGAACACACTTGAAAGTGTAGTAACCGGTAAAATTTTTATCATTGTCGTCTTGATGTTAGCCCTAGTTTTTAGTGTGTTGATTCAATGGCAGCTTGTCCACAGGAAATTAATCAATCGGTTGAATTTACTGGGCGAGGTGATGGAAAAGTTCGCTCAAGGTAAAATGGCAATGCCTACGACTCTCTCTGGTAATGATGAAATTGGTATGCTCAGTAGGCGATTGAGTCACTTTTATAATCAGATGAGGGAAATGGAGAAAACTAATGCTATTAATTTAATTAACAATACCGAAGCCAGTTTAATTACGTGTTTTCCAGACGGAACAATTGAGTCTATGAATCCAAGTGCAGTTAAGCTTTTGGAGTCTGACAGCATTTCATCGGCGCAGCCGTTGTGGAAATTACTCAATCAAGATAATCAAGATTCGTTAAAGGTTTTGTTTTTACCAAACAGTTCATTAAACAAAACAGGGTTTAGCGAGTGTATACTTTATGATGGAAAGAAAAGATATCTACAATTTTCATTACGCCGATATGAACATCTCAAAGATATAAGATATATAGTAACGGTTAATGATATTACTCGCCAGGAAAGAAGCAGAAAAGAGCTTTCAAGACTCGTTGCAGAAAAAACACAGGATCTGATGCTCAAAAATACACAGTTGACAATAGAAATTGAGCAGCGAGTTCAAACAGAAAAAGAACTGATTCAGACGCAAGATGAATTGATACAAGCAGCAAAAATGGCGGTGCTTGGACAGACAATGACCACAATTGCTCATGAACTCAATCAACCATTGTCAGCAACAAATAACTATATTTTTACTGCTCAAATGTTACTTGACAGAAAAGATTACAAAGAGATTGGTAGCATTATTAGTGCGATTAAGGATATGAGTGATCGGATGCAGAAAATCATTTCTTCACTCCGTAACTTTTCAAGAAAGTCAAATAGTGACATACCATTAACTGCTATCGCGATTAGCGATGTTATTCATTCTTCTTTAGATATTGTTGATTCAAGAATAAAGCAGGAAATGGTTACTGTTCATCTTGATGTAAGTGCTGATATTGATGTGTTGGCAGAATATACACAATTGGAGCAAGTGCTTGTCAATGTGTTGGTAAATGCATTGGATGCGGTTTCAAAATCAGACAATAAGGAAGTTTGGCTATCATGCAATACATGTTCAGACATACTTTTTTTGATTATAGAAGATAGCGGGCCAGGATTTGAATCTGAAATATTACCCCATCTCTTTAAGCCATTTACCACAACTAAGGAAATAGGTTTGGGGCTGGGGTTAAATATTTGTCGCTCTATTCTTCATCGGTTTAATGGTGAAATATATTTGGCATCATCGGTCAGCAAAGGTGCAGCTATTATACTGGAGTTCAAAAATGAGTCGTATAGATCTCAGTGAAATTGACATTATCTTAATTGATGATGATGTAGATGTCTTAGAGTCTTATCAGCGGATGTTGCATATGGCTGGATTTAGAATTATAGCAACCAGCGATCCAATGCAAATATTGACACATGTTGATCGGTTCTGGAAGGGTATTGTTGTGTCAGATATTTATATGCCGGCAATACACGGATTGGAAATACTCAGTTTTGTTGTAGATATCGATACACAATTACCAGTGATCATGATCACTGGGCATGGTGATATACCGTTAGCTATAGAGTCAGTTAAAAAAGGTGCTTTTGAATTTGTTGAAAAACCACTTAATCCATCTGAATTTTTGACCCTTTTGGATAAGGCGCTTAAAACTCGGCGTCAAACAGTTGAACAACGTGATGCTCTGGCAAGGACGACTGAAAACGTTCTGATAGGTAACAGCGCGCAAATGATCACAATTAGAAAACAAATCCAGCATTTATCTGAGACGGACAAAGACGTTATGATTGAAGGCGATCTCGGAACGGGACGACATACTGCCGTCAGACTATTACATCATCTGAATCCCAAGTGCCGGGGTGAACTGGTGCTATTGGATACCCATGACTGTGACCAGGAGATGATTCAGTATCAATTTCAGCAAGCAGAAGGAGGTACTTGTGTTATACACTCGCCCGATAAGCTGCCAATGCAGTTGCAGCGATGGTTGAGTAGTTATTTACTGAGTCAGGAAAGACAGGGAACAAAAAAACATAGAACAATTGCAGTTTTTACTGGAGAGGCAGAATGTTGTTTAGTCGAGGGAAAACTTGATGCAGAACTTTATTATTATTTTTCACAGTATAGATTGAATATGCCGTCATTGCTGGAACGTAATAGCGATATCATACCGTTATTCAGAGCGTTTTTACGCCGGTGTGCAAAGCGCTTAAATGTGGCCATTCCAAAAATTGAACCTAGTTACTTAGATATGTTAAAACGCTACACTTGGCCGGGTAATGTCCGGGAACTTAGAGGGGTCGCCGAGTTATATGCTGTTGGTATCATGAAATTGACCAAAAGAGATGTCGATGAAACGATGCCTATTACTGATATTTTACTTGATGACCTTGTGGATGATTATGAAAAGAAAATCATTGAAAATACGCTCTATTTATTCTCTGGACGTGTATCAGAAGCGGCCAGTTACTTAGGGATACCAAGGAAAAAGCTGTATTTGCGCATGCGAAAATACCATTTAAATAAAGATGATTTTAAACCTCACTAAGTCAGAACTCATTGCAAGGCTTTGTTGACTAAATCGGCTTGAATTTTTCTCACGGTCAGCGATCTGATCAAGAAACGTTTCTATCAGGCCATCTCCATGGGAAAAAGCACTTACCGTACTGATAACTGGAAAGAGTACAATCAAGCGCTGATTAATCGCGGCTCACTGACATTTTGGATAGATGAGGAAGCGATAAGCGGTTGGTTATGCTCAGAACATCACGGTAACCGTGGACGCGGCTATCAGTATTCAGACACGGTAATCATGACTGTGCTTATGGTCAAGGTGGTCTGCCTGCCAGTAAGCGAGGTTTCAGTATGAGTGTTGCCATAAAATGGCATCACTTTATCCTGAATAAATTGCTCAATTAAAGACAGACGACCAGAGGCTGTGTGATCGGCGTACACAAGGGGTTTGATGCCGAAAGGGAATGCACGGGCCATTGATCGCCAATTACAGACTGACGTAGATAGCCTTTGTTTACTAACATATTTACCCTCACAGATTATGTGTTGATGGATTTTTCTGCAATGATCAAAGTCATTTCACCAAAAGGTGTTTGCAGAGGAAGAGAGCGCAAGTTTGCTGGCGTGTTGGCTTCGAGTGCGGCTTCAACTTGCCCGGCTTCCAGCGAAAGTGGTCCATTGACTAATTCGGCAGGTAAGCGCCCCAGGATGTGAAAAGCTGGCTGCGTGCGCGCCGTATTGAGCGACTCATGAAAACTGATGAAAGTACCGCCGGGTTCCAGCGCCTGCCAGATCTGGTTAATACACTGGTTGAGATCTTTGGCAAAGTAGAGGGACATGGCAGCGATGATGAGCTGATATGGTCCTCCGAAGTGAGCTTCATTCATGTCCCCGGGCAGAAAATGGATTGCTGATGCTGGTTTGTTTTCCGCCAAAAGTTGCTGACTCAGGTGTTCGCAGCAGGGCGGCAGATCAAAGATTGTGATTTCGCATTGTGGTGAACAATTCAGGATATCCTGAGCGAGCTGGAGCGATCCCGCGCCAAAGTCCAGAATGGTTAACCCAGTATCCCAGCCTTGCAGTGTGCCCAACACAGGAAGAAGGATCGGGTTGCGTACACTGCGGTGGAAAGCCTGCAAACCGGTCGTCGCCTGCTGCCAGAATTGCGTATTACGCATGTTCAGTTCGGTTGCAGACTGGTGTGGCAACTGGAGTGAATCATGAATACCTGCCGGTGAGATTGATTTTACACGGGCAAGGTGAGTCAGGGTATCACCAAGGTATTGCGCTGAATGGCTGAGCAGATAGGGGCAATACGGCGCATTTAACTTGTAGCCGTAATCAGACTTACTCATCAGCGCCATGGCAACCAAGGCATTGAGCAACAACTCAAGGCGTTCAGGATCCCAGTGATGTTGTTGCGCGACGACATCAACAGAATTGTGCTGTTCAAAGTGGTCAAATAAGTGGTGTGAAAAAGCAAACTCCAGGACCTGCCAGCGAACAGGCCCTAAGAGTGATGAGAATAAAGCGTGCTGTTCTGGGGTGCCACAAAGTGAAGTCATCATGGCAGGCTCACCATTGGTAGTTCGCGGTTATTGAAAATGTGCGCGGCTGCGTATCTTCGACAATGGCGCCAGCCGGTGTGTTGACCGCACGGCTGAAGATTTCTTCATCAAAGAGATTATTGACTGCAAACGTCAGCATCACTGGGCTCAACTGCAAGTCGGCACTGAAGTCGACCACTTCATACGCATCTTGTTTAAGGGTGTTTTGGCTGTCGAAAAAATAGGTGTCGCTGCCTCTGACTGCCAGTTCAGTGGCCAGTGTTGGTAACGGCGCATATTTGAGACCGACAGACCAGGTGTAATCAGGGGTGTATGGCAGGTCATTCGTTGACTGACCCGAGGTGTTATTACGGGTTTGCTGACCTTCACCATGCTGCAGGCCGACTTGAGTTCTGACGGACCAGAGTGGGTTGATCTGCCAGTCAGCCAGCATTTCTAAGCCATAAATATCCGCTTCAGCGGCATTCGTAATTTTCTGAACCATACCCGGCAGAATGTCGAGCATCTGCTTATCTCGGATCTGGTTATAGAAAAAGGCTGCTTCTACGTGTAGGCCGTGATCCAGCCAGTCACTCTGATAGCCAGCTTCAAAGCTGTTGGTGTATTCCGCATCGTAGGTGAAGTTGTCATCTGACAGTGTCCACTTCCCCTATGCTGAGACAGTCTAAACTGGAGATTTCTGCCACATAACAGCAGGAGATCACCATGAAGAAGTCACGGTTCACCGAAACACAGATAGTCGCGATTCTCAAAGAAGCGGATGCTGGCCTGAAGGTCGATGATATTTGCCGCCAGCACGGGATTAGCAGCGCCACCTACTATAACTGGAAAGCCAAATATGGCGGGTTGGATGCCTCTGAGCTCAAGCGGATCAAAGAGCTTGAAGCAGAAAATGCCAAGCTCAAAAAGATGTTCGCAGACGTCAGTTTAGAAAACCAGGCCATGAAGGAGCTGTTCGAAAAAAAGGGTTGGTAGCCAGCAGCAGGCGCGATTGTGCATGTATGTTGGTGGCTGCAGGTCTTAGTGTCACCCGTGCGTGCCGACTCACGCTTTTGGGACGGGCCAGCTACTACAGAAGTCCCAAGGATTGGCGCATTGCCGACAGCGATGTCATCGATGCCCTGAACGCGGTGCTTGAGAAGTCACCCAATGCAGGATTCTGGAAATGCTTCAGGCGAATGCGACGAAAGGGAAAAGGGTTCAATCATAAGCGCGTATACCGAGTTTACTGCCGAATGGGATTAAACCTAAAAAGGCGACAAAAACGCGTATTACCGGCTCGCATCGCTACGCCATTAGATGTGGTGAATCAATCGAACTATCAATGGGCACTCGATTTTATGCATGACAGCTTATATTGTGGCAAGCGTTTTCGGACACTGAACATTCTTGATGAATCGACCCGAGAATGTCTGGTGATAGAAGTGGATACGAGTTTGCCCGCAGGACGCGTGGTGCGCGCCTTAGAGCATTTGAAACAAGAGCGAGGTCTGCCAAAACAGCTTCGAATGGATAATGGGCCAGAGCTGATATCGTCCCAGTTAACCGACTGGTGTGAGGTTCATAACATCGAGCTGGTTTATATCCAGCCAGGAAAACCTCAGCAAAATGGGTTTGTAGAACGCTTCAACGGGTCATTTCGCCGCGAGTTCTTGAATGCCTATTTGTTCGAGTCACTTGAGCAGGTTCGGGATATGGCTTGGGTATGGATGTGCGATTACAACGAAGAGCGCACCCACGAGAGCTTAGGCAATATTCCTCCGGCTGAATACCGGAGGCAACTGGAAACCTCTAGTTTTGAATTGTCTCGCTAAAGGGGAAGTGGACATTTCCGATTGCTGGACGGACTGTGCCAGAGGGACCAGCCAATGGGCCAGTAATTCAAGTGCGCTTCCTTCGGCTTTTATACGATCAAAAGGATTGTGAAGCGGGTTACTGATGATTGGGGCAATCCATTCATGATTTTTTTGCTGTACGGCCACTTGAGCGCAAGGCATGGTAAAAATGGCACTAAAGACTTTATCTTTTTCGCAAAATGCTTTTTTAAGGCGTTGAGTCGGAATTTTCAGAACAGCCATTTCGTGCAGCACACCAGCACAGCTGTAACGGTAATGTTGCCAGTCAGGTTGAAAAGCCAGATGTCGCCGACATTGATGCTGTGAAGTGTTGCTGGGTCAAAGCCTAGCTGACTTTGACCTTTTAAACCAAATACCATCAATGTGGTGTCGCTGTGATATTCGATTCTTGATAAAAGTGGTTCATCGCTGTTATAGATACTTTTGGTAAAACAGACATCTTCTGCCAGACGGAAGCAGCGAAAGTGGTTTCCCCCTTATTTTCAGGGAATGTGATGTCGTACCATCCTAATGGGTTGAAAGCACACTGCTCATGTAAGCCGGGTGTGATCTGTGTGACTTGTGAAACTCCGGCCGTCGTGTCCTTGACAAGAAGGTGATGAATAGGCTGAATTGACATGTCCGTATTCACTTGGTAATAATTATCATTTAGATTACCTAAATATATATGACTCTATAGTCACATGCAATGATAGGCGTTACAGATGCGTATGATGGAGTGTTCATTATCACTCTGTAATCAGAAGTTTTTGATCGGTTTTCCTTGTGCACGGTGCGGAAAATCAAGAATAAAGACTTTGAGTTTATTTACTCACCGCGCGGAATATTCTGCAAATGGAGAATAAAATCTTCCGCAGCCATTGTTTCGTCATTAAAGAAGCGAAAAATTTCACTGGATGTGGCGCGCTGGGCTATTGGACTGACGGCCATAGAATCAACAATGCTGGGAATTAACTGCCCAGATTTTGACGATTTCTCCATGTCGGCTTTGGCATTGACTGAGCAGCTGTTGTAGCCCTTCAGGGGGATATCGTTTCGTGCCGGAATGGCACCTTTCAAGGCATTAAACGATTGCTGAAAGTCTGGCGAAGATAATGTTTTGCTGACGATTTGAGCAGTGTCCGCATTGGTGCGCGGGCTGTCGAACAGTGCGAAGCTGTCCATATTATAAATAAAGCCTGTCTGTTTGGATGGGGTCGGGTAGCAGCCAATGGCGGAAGGCACTGCGATGTTATTGGCGAGCAGATCTCCCAGAACCCAGTCACCAGAGATCTGGAATGCCCGCTCGCCCTCTATCAGTAATTGCGTCCCCTCATCCCAGCGCATGTGGGACATGCCGGGTTTGACCAGTTGGCTGATCGCGCGGAAACGCTCAAGGATGTCGTACGTGGTCTGGCTGTTGAGTGCCTGCGGCTCCATATTGATAAAGGCGCGCCGGTAGTAATCCGCTCCGCCATAACCAAAGGCGAGATTTTCAAACAAGAGTGCCACCTGCCACGGGTCTTTACCCAGTGCCAGTGGCTCTACCCCGTTTTGTTTTAACCGGGTAAATACGTCGATCAAGGCATCCCAGCTGGTAGGCACGGCTAAACCGTATCGGCGCAGGACGCTACGATTGATCCACATCCAGTTCAACCGGTGGACCGTGATGGGGATCGCCACATAGTGGCCCTGATACTGGTTGGTGTCCTGTGCGATCGGCAGCAGATTTTTCTGCCAGTTTTGTTCAGTCGCCACCTGGTCCAGTTTATGAAGAAACCCCAGGGCGGCCCAGGACTGAATTGACGGGCCTTCCAGTTGTACGATATCGGGTGGCGTGCCTGCAATCGCGCGGGCCTGGAGGATAGACATAGCTGTGTCGCCCCCTCCGCCTTGTACGGGCAGATCCAGAATCGACACGCCGGCATCCTGCAGGGCTTTTGTTGCCAGATTGAAAGCGGCAACTTCACCTTTGGCGGTCCACCAATGCAGAAATTCCACTTCCTGAAAGGCAGTGGCGGGTGGTGTCTGGGCGTTTGCTTTTGATCCGGTACCGGAGACAGTGAATACCAGAAGGCTCATGAAAAAGAAAAACTTCATTCGTCTCTCATCAATTGAATATAAACAATCAGTCCCTGTTCAGGGTGGTTTTGCAGGGTGAGATCGCCGCCGTGGCTGCGAGCAATACTGCGGGATATGGTGAGGCCAAGACCGGAACCCAGCTCATCTTGCGGGTTCACCCGGAAATAGGGCTCGAACACTTTTTCTGTCCACTTTTTATCCAGACCCGGGCCGTAATCTCTGAACGTCAGCAGAATACTGTCAGCTGTTGATTTCAGTTTGATATCGACTTTTTCGCCGTATTTCACGGCATTGTCCACGATGTTATACAGGCAACGTTTCACGGCCAGCGGTTTGCCCAAGTAATGCACCGGTTCACCGGGACTGAGCTGAACCTTGTCAGTATTCCGGTTGTAGTAACTGGCACACTGTTCAACCATCTGGGTCACATCGATCCACTCAGGCTCTTCGTGAATGTCTGTGTCCCGAATACATTGCAAGGCACCTTTCAACATCAAATCAAATTCATCGAGTATTTTTTCGAATCTGGCTTTTGCTTGTTCATCATCAAGCATTTCAGTGCGTAATTTCAGACAAGCCAGAGGCGTTTTCAAATCGTGGGAGATTGCGCCAAACAGCATTTCTCTGTCCCGGATATAGGCGCGGACCCGACGATTCATTTTGTTGAATGCGCGAACCGCAGCCCGGGTTTCCTTACTGCCTTCTTCTTCGACTTCCTGTACATAGAGTTGCCCGCTCATCAGCGTCGCCGCTTTTGCCAGCCGGCGAATCGGGCGAATTTCCAGGCGCAATAACCACACGGTACACAGCACCAGTAACAGAGAGGAAATGCCGAGGAACATCAACTGCTTTTGATCGATAAACTGCGGTGACAATGCTGAGAAGGGGACAGGTAATGTCGCAGCCAGATAGAACCATTCCTGTTCCGACATCTGGATTTGCATCACGACAATCGGTAAATCCATATCGCCCAGTGCCAGGCTGTACCCCGCCCATATTTCCGGCAGAGCATCCAGTTTAATGCCTGAGTTAAAAACCCGCAGATCCTGACGGCGACTCAGAGAGACACTGGCCTGCTCGGCATGAGGTATTTTTTTGCTCAGGACGTCATGTGCCGCGGACAGCAGAATATCAGTGCGTGAATTATTGGCAGGAGGCACAACAGGTAATTGGTGTTGATTGATCGATATGAAGAAACGGGTGCCGCCCATTTCACGGATCTGGTTCAGAATAAGGTAGCGATAATTGACTGGCAGCGCATGAAAATAATTATACGTGTCGGCCGCATTCGACATCAGGCTGACCATGGTCTTTTGCAGGTTCTCGACTTCTTTTTTGGCGCTGGACTGATACCAGATCAGCCCGGCAATCAGCTCGGCAATCATAATGATGATCAGCAAGGTCGCCCCAATCCGAAACGTAATGGATGAACACAGCGATTGCAGGGTTGTTAGTTTTAGCAAAGGCGGCGTATTCATACACTATGAACATCGCTGGCCAGCATATAGCCTTTGTTTCTGACCGTCAGAATCAGCGAGCGCTCTTCGTCGTGAAGGTGTTTTCTCAGGCGGCTGATTTGTACATCGATACCACGCTCAAAAGGGTCTGCATCCCGGCCCCAGATACAACGTGCGATATCGTCCCGGCTCAGCAACTGGTGGGGTTTTTCCAGCATCAGGCTGATCAGGTTAAAGTCTGCGCCTGAAAGCGCTACCACTTCGCCACTCGGGCTGATGAGTCGTCGTTTGATCAGATCGCACGTCCAGCCCGAAAACTGCAACTGATGCATCGCTGTTTCACCCTGCGCCGGTTGCGTTCGCCGCAACAAAGCTTTAATGCGGGCGAGCAGTTCCCTGGGGCTAAAGGTTTTGGTGATGTAATCATCCGCCCCGATTTCAAGACCTGCAATGCGATCAATTTCGTCGGTGACGGCGGTGAGCATGATGATAGGCACGTTCGAGCGCTGGCGAATTTGCCGGCATAAGGTGAGTCCATCATCGCCAGGCATCATGATATCGAGGATGATCAGATTTGGTTCGGCACGGTGGAAATGCTCCCACATTTCGTCACCGTCACCGGCGGTCAGCACATGGAATTCTGATCGCCCAAGATATTCTGTGAGTGCATCCCGGAGTTCCTGATTATCGTCAACGACGAGTATGGTTTTCATTTCCCTGAGGTTTTTCATACCTGACCAAGTTGCATAGTTCGATACTGTATCTGATACATCATTTCTTATGGCAAGGCTACCTGTATAGCGCAAATTTCACGCACTGTGCAATCTGGGTATGTAACAGGCTACTTACAAACTCATAGGTTTTTGTAACCTTCAGCACGCTGCTTTTCATTACCTTATGACTGTACCCCTACCAATACATGAAGGATCGAAAAATGATTAGTAGCACCTTTGGGTTATTACAACGGATAGGCAGGTCGCTGATGCTGCCTGTTGCTGTCCTGCCTGTCGCGGGTTTACTGCTGGGGATAGGTTCAGCGAACTTCTCCTGGATGCCGGGCCTGGTCTCAGACATCATGGCGATGTCGGGCGATGCCGTGTTCAGTAATCTGGCACTGATCTTTGCGATTGGCGTGGCGCTGGGCCTGTCAGACAATGACGGCGCTGCAGGTCTGGCAGCGACTGTGGGTTTCGCGATTATGACAGCGACCATGGGCGTGATGGCAAAACTCCATGGCATTGAACCGGCCACCATTATCGGGATCCCAAGCCTGAACACCGGGGTTTTTGGCGGGATCATGATAGGGGCTGTAGCGGCTTCTCTGTTTAATCGTTTTCACAATATCAGACTCCCTGAATACCTGGGTTTTTTTGCCGGCAAACGTTCTGTACCCATTATCACCGGTATCACAGCCATCTTCCTGGGCATCTTCCTGAGCTATGTCTGGCCACCCATCGGGAATGCGATTGACAGTTTCTCGCACTGGGCGGCCTACCAGAGTCCGACGACTGCATTTGGTCTTTATGGCCTGGTGGAGCGCTCGCTGATCCCATTCGGATTGCATCATATCTGGAATGTGCCTTTCTTCTTCGAAGTGGGTGAGTATGTCGATCCTGAAACCGGTAAAGTCATTAAGGGCGAAATCCAGCGTTATCTGGCTGGCGACCCGACTGCGGGCAATCTGGCCGGGGGATATCTGTACTCCATGTGGGCGCTGCCTGCGGTTGGTCTGGCGATTTACCACTCGGCACGTCCTGAAAAGCGTGCGCTGGTTGGCGGTATCATGGCATCAGCAGCATTAACCTCCTGGCTGACGGGTATCACTGAGCCGATGGAATTCGCATTTCTGTTCGCCGCGCCGGTACTGTATGTGATTCACTGTATTCTGACCGGCCTGGGTTTTGCGCTGATCACCAGTCTGGATATTCACCACAGTGTGACTTTTGCCCATGGTGCAATCGACTTCCTGATTTACTACCCGCTGTCGCAGAATGCGTGGCTGTTTATTCTTATTGGCCCTGTGTGGGCGCTGATGTACTACACCATTTTCCGTGTGCTGATCGCCAAGCTGAATTTGATGACTCCCGGCCGGGAAAGTGATGAGTCTGAGGTCAGTCATCTGTCTGAAATCGGTAATGAGCTGGCGCATACGCTGGTTCAGGCACTGGGCGGCAAGGACAACATCAAAAATGTAGATGCCTGTATCACCCGGCTGCGTGTCAGCGTGCGCGATATCAGTCGTGCGGATATTCCGAAAATTAAACAACTGGGCGCACGTGAAGTGCTGGTGGTCGGCGATAATCTGCAGGCCATCTTTGGAACCCAGTCAGATAACATTAAAACTGAGATTAATGCCGTTCTCGTTGCTTCAAACTGATACAACTCAGGGCGGTTGATTCCGCCCTTTTTATTTTTGTTCGTTGAAGAAAAGGAATAGAAAATGCGTTTTAAAACTACTTCACTGGTGGCTGGATTACTGGCAACAGCAAGCTGCATGGCTCCGGTTGCTCAGGCGGCGCCATTGGATGTCAATCAGGATAATCTGTATTTTCTCAGTCCGCATCCGGATGATATTTTGCTCACTTTTGGCGGTTTGATTAATAAATTGTCAAAAGAAGGGACGCTGGCACAAAAAACAAATGTTACCGAGGTGTACTTTTCACTGTCTAACTACACGACCAACCATTTAAATGAGCTGACGAATAAGCGCGTCTTTGATGTGTCGACCATGCGTTACAAAGAAGATTTTGAAGCGCACATCAAGATGTTCTCCAAATGGGATCATTTCCGCTATAAGACCGCTGGTTTTTATGATGCGCCATTGCGCAAATATGAAGGTTCTCCAACTGCTGGCGGCGGCCCTGCCGGTACTTTTTCCGATTTTCGTCAGGATGAAATCGGGATTTATGAACGTATCGCCGCAGACGTGACACCCATTCTGAAACAGGAGAACTGCGCCGCGTTTGTGCTGCTGGCCAATGGCAGCCATATCGACCATTTCATCGTTCGTGAAGCGGTCATGAAAGCGGCGCATGATCTGGGGGCAGAGGCGAAGTGTCAGATTTATTTTGGTGAAGATCAGCCATACACAGGCTCGAATCCAGACAATGCCATGGATGAGGTGAACAGCATTCAGGCGCGTCTGCCGGCGAACGCAATCACGCCAATGACATTCTGGATTGATAAACAACAAAAAATTGATTCGTTTAAAGAGTTTTATCTGAGTCAGTATGATCTGGGTTACATCCCGCCTCTGGAAAGCACCGACTACGAAACCATTTATAAGTGGGATAAAACCACATACAGCGCATTGCAGCCGCATGCACATTGTCAGTCGACCTATTGTAATTTGCAGTAACGGACATGTTCAGTTCCCCCTGACATATCCGCGTGGCAACAAACCGGGCCGATGTTATGTGCCCGGTGTATTGATGACTGATCCGGCGCTTGATTTCAGCGATGCAAGGGGCGCGGTTCAGGATCAGTAGGGTGATAAATCGATACGCTCTTCATCAATTCGGCTGGGTGAGAGGACAATGGGAATCGCCTTGGAGATTGGGGTATCACTCAGATCACCGACACTGTCTAATGCCACCAATGGATTGGTTTCTGGAAAATAGGCGGCAATATTGCCGGCGGGAATGTCATAACTCACCAGTTTAAAACCATAAACCGTGCGCTTGACGCCATCGGCGGACAGGGACGTGACATCAACCCTGTCACCCGGCGCCATGCCGAGCGCTTCAATATCAGTGGGGTTGACCATCAGGACTTTGCGCTCGCCGGAGATCCCGCGGTATCTGTCTTCAAATCCATAAATGGTGGTGTTGTACTGATCGTGAGAGCGAACAGTCTGCAGCACAAAAACAGGATCGTCGCTCAGTTCACGCAGATTGGCCGGCAGTAAGTGAGTCGGCAGCGGATGCGCTTGAAAGGCGGCTTTTTGCGAGTCGGTATGCCAGATTCGCTCTGCCGCACTGTTACCCAGATAAAATCCGCCCGGCTGTTTCAGCTTCTGGTTCATGTCGGTAAAGCCAGGGATCGTTTTGGCGATAAGATCGCGAATCCTGTCATAGTCTTCGATCAGCCAGTCCCAGTTAACCGGATGATTGCCCAGCGTCGCTTTGGCGATACCGGCAATAATTGCTGGTTCTGACCGCATTTCTGCTGTGTCGCTTTCCACTACGCCGCCTGAGGCATGCACCATGCTGAATGAGTCTTCGACGGTCACCGATTGCGGGCCGGAGAGTTGCCGATCGACATCTGTGCGGCCAAAACACGGCAGGATCACACTGTCTTTCCCTGTGATCAAATGGCTGCGGTTCAGCTTGGTCGCGATGTTGACGGTGAGATCGCAGCTCGCTAATGCCTGCTGGGTCAGCCGGGTATCTGGGGTAGCAGATGCAAAGTTGCCACCCAGCCCGATAAAGACTTTGCTCTCGCCTGCCAGCATGGCCCTGATCGCCTGAACCGTGTTATGGCCGTGCGCCGCCGGTGGCGTGAAACCAAAGGTGTTTTCTATCGTCTGGTTAAACGCAGGAGTGGGCTTTTCATTGATGCCCATGGTCCGGTCACCCTGCACATTGCTGTGGCCGCGCACAGGGCAAAGACCGGCGCCGGGCTTGCCGAGTTGTCCGAACAGAAGCTGTAAATTGGTTATTTCCTGAATGGTATTCACTGAGTGTTTGTGCTGTGTGATCCCCATCGCCCAGGTGATGATCACGCGCTCAGAATGCCGGTACAGGCTTGCTGCGTATTCCAGATCGGGTTGCGTCAGTCCAGATTGTTCAGTGATCACAGACCAGTCCGTCGCGTCCACTTCCACCAGATACGCCTCTAGCCCCTGGGTGTGAGCCTGAATGAAGTCGTGATCAAAAATGGAGCCCTTGCCCTGTTCAATTGAGCTGTGATCCATAGCGATCAGTGCTTTCACCATGCCGCGTATCACCGCCATATCACCACCCAGTTTTGGCGTGAAGTAATGGCTGCTGATTGTCGTGGCACCGCCGGTCAGCATTTCTGCCGGCGACTGCGGGTTGGTAAAGCGCTCTAAGCCGCGTTCTTTCAGGGTATTGAAAGTGACAATAGCGGCGCCGCGTCTGGCGGCCTTTCGTAAGGTATCTAGCATGCGGGGGTGGTTGGTGCCCGGGTTTTGTCCGAACACAAATATCGCATCGGCTTTTTCGAAATCATCAATCCGCACTGTACCTTTGCCGATCCCGATTGATTGCTTGAGCGCGACCCCGCTTGCTTCGTGACACATGTTGGAACAATCCGGGAAGTTGTTGGTGCCAAAAGCCCGGACAAAAAGCTGATACAGGAAAGCTGCTTCGTTGCTGGCACGGCCAGAGGTGTAGAACTCGGCCTGATTCGGGGTGTCCAGCCCTTTCAGATGCTTCGCAATCAGTGAAAAAGCCTCGTCCCAGCTGATGGGCTCATAATGATCCGTTTGCGGGTTATAACGCACCGGATGGCTGAGGCGGCCTTGATATTCAAGGAAATAATCGCTTTGCTGACGTAACCAGCCAACAGGATACTGGGCAAAGAAATCCGGTGTCACCCGGCGGCTGGTTGCCTCCCAGTTCACGGCTTTGGCCCCGTTCTCACAGAAGCGGAAATGCCCTGGCTCTTCGGTTTCGCCCCAGGCACAGCCCGGGCAGTCGAACCCCTGATCCTGATTGGTTTTCAGCAGATTACGTATGTTGCGGGTGATATTTTCACTTTTCACCAGGTGACGGGTGGTGCTTGCGAGCGCTCCCCAGCCACCGGCTGAGCCTTTATATTTTTTCACTGTCATGGTGATTGACTTCCTGCATGGCCTGGGCGATGGAATAAAACAGAGCAGACCCATAAAGATACCGGTTTCTATAGTATGACGACAGGCCAGACAAAAATGTAACCTTATCCACAAAATATGTATGGGTAGTCTGTTGTTTTATGAATTTTCAGCCATTTACGTCAGAGGGGCATATTCCGTTGGTACAACGCACTGTGATGAATCGGTCATCCCGATGACTGTTACTTTAGCGTTACATTGAACCCCAAGCGTTTTGGGCCGGAGTCTGGTATCTTACATTTTTGAGTCGTATATGTGCAAAGATGCTGCCTTTATCTGTCATGCGTACTTGTTTACCATGCCGGAAATGGCCGCAGTGAGGAAATCAGAATGGTTGCGGACAAGTCAGTACTGGTCGTGGATGATGATCAGGAGATTCGTGAACTGTTGGGCGAATATTTGGGTAAGCAGGGCTTCCGCGTTGTGACAGCAGAAGACGGTGTGGCCATGAAGCGGGAGCTGACTATCAGTGAGCCGGATTTGATCTTGCTGGATATTATGTTGCCCGGCGAAGATGGGTTCACGTTGTGCCAGCATGTCAGAAAAACGTCTGCGGTTCCGATTATTATGCTGACCGCCGTATCAGACGAGATGGATCAGATTGTCGGACTGGAGCTCGGCGCGGATGACTATATTGCCAAGCCATTCAGCCCCCGTCAGTTAATGGCGCGAATTAAAGCGCTGCTGCGAAGAGTGCAGCCTACAGCGTCGAACCAGCCGGTAAACCCGACGTTGCCAAAAGCCTTTTTATTCGATCACTGGCGTCTGGATACGGCTGCTCAGTCCCTGCAGGATACTCAGACGCAGCGCACCTATGAAATGACCAACAGTGACTACGCGTTGCTTTTATTGTTTCTCAGCCGTCCCAATGAAGTGCTCGACCGGGATACGATTTTCTTCGCAACCCGCGGGCGTGATGCCCAGCCGTCTGAGCGTGCGGTCGATGTCCAGCTGAGCCGGTTACGCCAGCGTCTGGGTGACAAAGGGCGCCAGCAGCGGTTAATTAAAACCGTGCGGGGAAACGGCTATCTGTTTAATGCCGACGTCACATACGAAACGGATAACTGACCGGAAAGCTGAGCCGATGATCAACTGGAAAAAATGGTGGCCTAAATCACTGATGGCCCGGACCTTGTGGTTTACCTTGCTGGCTGTGTTTCTGGCTCAAATGATTGCCACTTTGATCTGGTACGGGCAATCCAAGCGCCGGGATCTGGCTGGACTGGAATCGGCAGCCACCAGTATGGCCACCATGTTTGCTTCCACGGTCACTTTTTTTGAATCTCTGCCATTGCAGTACCGGCACATCGTTTTGGATCAGATCCGGAACATGGGGGGCACCCGTTTTTTTGTCTCATTCAATGAAGAAGAAATCCGGATCGACCCGATTCCCGGTTCCAGTATGAAAAACACCGCGGTCAGAGCGATAGAGGAAGTCTTGCATGACAAGCTGCCGCGTCTGGATGTGATTCGGGTGGAGTTCTCCCGCCCCGAAACCCTGCATGTCCTGAAAAATGACATTCTGCTAAGCGATTTACCCCGGTCCTGGGCGCATTACACACTGAGCCTGGAACCGCTGAATCCGCCGATTCTGGTGGTGCAGCTGGAACTGGCGGACAATGAGTGGCTGTATATCGCCGCTTTGCTGCCTGCACCATACTCCACGCTGGAAGATGAGATTATCACCAAACAGCAAGTGCTGTTTCTGCTGTTCATCACCGCCTTATTACTGTTCTTCACTTATACGATGATCCGGCGTCAGACAAAACCACTCAAACAGTTAGCGGATGCGGCGAATGCCCTGAGCATGGATATTTATCAGCCACAGCTCAAGGAAGAAGGGGCCAGTGAACTGGTTACCGCCACCCGGGCATTTAACCGGATGCAGCAGCGGCTGCGCCGTTATATTGATGACAGGGAACATTTGTTTTCCGCCATTTCCCATGATTTAAAAACCCCAATCACCCGCCTGCGGCTGCGTGCTGAACTGCTGGAAGATGACACGAAGATCGACAAGTTCAATAAAGATCTCGATGAACTGGAAATGATGGTCAAAGGCGCGCTGCAGACAGTACGCGATACCGATTTGCATGAAAACCTGGCCCAGGTAGACGTGGCAGAAGTGATGCGCAGCATTGCTGAAGGACATAACAGAAACAGCACGAAAGTGCATCTGCCTGACTCTGTCATTGCGCCGCTGATGGGGAAGCCATTGGCCCTGAAACGCTGTTTAAGTAACATCATTGATAACGGGGTCAAATACGGGCACGAAGTCTGGGTGCTGGCTGAAGACACCACAGAGAATCTTGTGATTCGGGTGCAGGACAGAGGGCCGGGGATTCCTGAGGATAAAATGGACAGTGTTTATGAACCTTATGTCAGATTGGCGACCGATGACGAAGGTCATGGCCTCGGCATGGGGATAACACGCAACATTTTACATGCACACGGCGGTGAAATGTCTATCCGCAATCGGGAACAAGGCGGGCTGGAAGTGACTATGATTCTGCCTCGTCTGATGGACTGATGATATTTGCATCTGCTTAGAGCGGGTGCGGCGTAAAGTAAGAGAATTTAAATGAACATGAGTTTTTCAGCGGGACGGTGTCGGGCGCTGTCGCTGGCAGCAGTGTTAATGACTGCCTCTGTATCGGCATTCCTGTCTGCGCCGGTCTGGAGTGCATCTGATGCGGGTCAGCAACCAGAGCAAGAGGTGGAAGTGCTGCACTGGTGGACAGCAAAAGGTGAAATGAAAGCTGCTGAAGTGTTACAGGACAGCCTGGAGCAGCAGCATATTGGCTGGAAGAATTTTGCCATTGCTGGTGGCGGTGGCGAAAGTGCCATGACAGTACTGAAAAGCCGTGCTGTGTCCGGGAATCCCCCTTCAGCGGCACAGCTGAAAGGCTATGACTTGCAGGAGTGGGGGATGCTGGGGTTTCTGACCCGTCTGGATGAAGTGGCAGATGCTCAGCGCTGGGATCAGCTTTTGCCGCCTGTGATCAGTCAGATCATGAAATATCAGGGCCATTATGTGGCTGTGCCGGTGAACATTCACCGGGTGAACTGGTTGTGGATTAACCCCGACATGCTGGAAAAAGCAGGTGCGGCGGTGCCGGATTCGCTCGAGTCGTTTTTTGCGGCGGCAGAGAAACTCAAGCAGGCCAATATTGTGCCTGTGGCCTTGGGCAGTGACCCCTGGCAGGAAGTAACCTTGTTTGAATCTGTGGCGCTGGCAGTGCTGGGCCCACAGGGTTATCGTCGTGCCTTTGTCGACTTAGATTCAGACATGCTGGCCGGTGAGCAGATGGTGGACGTTTTCCGTCAGTTTGAGCATATGCGCCAATACATTGATGTGAAAACCAAGGCAATGGAATGGAGCGATGCCAGTGCCATGCTGGTGGAAGGGAAAGCCGCGATGCAGTTCATGGGGGACTGGGCGAAGGGGGAGTTTTCTGCATTGGGTAAAACACCGGGTCAAGACATTCTGTGTGTGCCTGCGCCGGGTACCCAGGGTTTATTTACCTATAACATCGACAGTTTTGCTTTTTTTAAGCACAACGATGATCAGAGTATCCAGGCGCAGGAAACGATGGCGCATACGATTTTGACCCCCGCTTTCCAGCGACAATTTAATTTAGCGAAAGGCTCGATACCTGTGCGTACCGATGTGGATATGACAGGTTTTGACAGCTGTTCGCTAGCCTCAGCCGCCGCATTTCAATTAAACCAGCAGAACAATACGTTAGTCCCCAGTATTTCTCAGGGGCTGGCCAGCACCAGCTATGTGCAGGCGGCGATTTTTGATGTGGTGACTGACTTTTTCCACAGCAAGCAGGCTGATCCGGAAAAAGCCGCGAATCAGCTGGCCCGGGCCGTTAAATCAGCACGCTAAAGTGCTTTCCCAAGCCTGTGTTAAGCCGCTTTGTTTGCGCTAGGATTAGTACAAACAGGATTGGTGCAAAAGACTAACGGGGAGTTTGCGGCTATGAAATTGCTATATATTGTTCGTCATGCCAAGTCATCCTGGGATGACCCGGAATTGGATGATCATGATCGCCCGCTCAATGAACGGGGTCTGAAAAATGCCGCTGAGATGGCAGGCCGGTTTGCCGCCTGGCAGGCACTGCCTCAGCGAATTTTATGCAGTACTGCTGAGCGGGCATTCCAAACCGCACAATTTTTTGAACAGGCGCTGCATCCGCATCCGACTGAGCTGGCCACCACTGTGGGCTTGTATACCGATTCAGCCTATGAAGTCGTCAGTATCATTCAGTCGGTGCCCGACGAGGTCGAACGGCTGATGGTGGTTTGCCATAATCCCGCTATCAATGAGCTGGTGGTCCGGCTTGGATTAAAGACAGACAATGTCCCGACCTGCGGCCTGGTGGTGTTTGCGATTGAGGCAGAAAAATGGGAAGCGTTCGGACCGGAAAATAGCCAGTTGCTGTATTTTGATTTTCCGAAACGTTTGGCTCATTAAGGCGCTGCGCTAACAGGGATTGGCTTTTTGTCACAGAGAATGTCTCTTGAGCATCGAAAGATGCTCAAGAGACAGGTTATCGGCGAGCAGGCGTTAACTGACTTCCGACATTTTTTGCACGGCCATAACAACATCGTTAATACTGTCTTCAATGTCTTGAATGGATGTACTCGCTTCTTTGACTTTTTCCATACTGCTTTCTGCGCGAGCAATAATCTCCGTCATTGACGATACAGCCTGAGTCGTAAATTGGCTGTTTTGTTTAACCACATTATCAATTTTTACTGTCGACTCATTGGTGCGCGAAGCTAACTGGCGAACTTCATCGGCAACAACGGCGAAGCCGCGACCCTGATCGCCTGCTCTGGCTGCTTCAATGGCGGCATTGAGCGCCAGCAGATTGGTTTGATCTGCAATCGCGGAAATGGTGTCTACCATGCTAGTGATGGTTTTGGACTGTTCTTCCAGTTGGGATATTACATTTGAGGTTGAATTTAACGCCTCAACCATTTGCGTCATCTGATCGATAGCCTGATTACCCGAACTGCTTCCCTCGGCGGATAACTGCCGGGTTTTGACTGATAAATCATAAGCCAGTTGACTGTTTTCCTGGCCGAGAATGACGGCCTGCGTAATGTCTGTGGCAAATTTAATGACTTTATATAATTTACCATTGGTATCAAAAATGGGGTTATAGGTGGCTTCCAGCCACAAAGGCTGGCCAGCTTTGTTCACACGCTCAAACTTACCGCCCATAAATTGCCCCTGATTCAGCTGGTACCAAAAGTGCTGATATTCAGTGGATTGAGCATAGGCGGGCGTGACGAACAGCCGATGGTGCTTGCCTTTGATTTCTTCAAAAGTGTATCCGACCGTCGCTAAAAAGTTGTCATTGGCGTGCAGGATATTTCCATTGAGATCAAACTCAATCACTGCCATAGAGCGGGAAACCGCCTGTGTCTGGCTGGCGAGTTCATGGTGGTCAGCGACTCTGGCTGAGGTGTCAGAAGCCATTTTAATGACTTTGTAAACGCTCCCTTCATCGTCGAAAACCGGACAATAACTGGCTTCCAGCCAAATCTCTTTCCCGTTCTTAGTCATGCGCTGGAACAGACCTTTAATCTGCTTGCCCTGGCCAAGCTGAGACCAGAATTCTTGGTATTCCTGGCTTTTTTTGGTTTCATCGGTACAAAACATCCGGTGATGCTTACCCTGAATCTCATTCAGGCTATATCCCATGGTATTGAGAAAATGCTGGTTGGCGGTGATGATTTCCCCGGATGGTGTAAATTCAATCGATGCAAAAGCATCACTGATGGCTGCTAAAGTATGTTTGGCTTCCTGTAGTTGTTGTTGAAGTGTGTTGTACGCATCTTGAGTTACGTTATTCTTGTTAGATAACCCGAACATGTCACAGTCCTTGTCGATATATGCCCTCTAGCTGAATATAGAACAGAGAAATATGTTTAAAAGAGATATTTTTCGAGCCTTTGAAAAATCAGTAAAAGCTAAATAGTGCACCTATTATTCTGTAAATCTGTAACTTCAATGACTTATCTGCTATTAACAAGTTCATTTATTATAAAAAATGTCGTCTGAATTGAAATCAGCAAGGAAAAATGGCTAATTTATTGTCTGAAATGAAGTGTGACAGCCTCTGATATTTTCAATTCTTGTGATCCCACTTCAATTAATATCATTCATTATTGTTTTCTGATTTCTCTGAGTAATTAGGGTGTTGAATGTATAGGTTGTTTTTTAGTCACAATTCACTTTTTCATTCAGGCTGGCGATAAAAAAAAGGTTGGGTTACACGAGGTTAGTCTTGCCGATTCCGCTGTAATGCTCGGGTAGGGTATTTTCAGCCGGGAAAGAATGACAGCTCTCCTGTAATGGCCGGAACTCAGGCTGTCACAGTTCCGGCAAGTTTTTGAGTGAAATGGCAAATTGGCTCAGAAGTAATATTCCAGTGCCAGCTCGATGAAGTCGTCTTTACGGACAAAATACAGTGGACTGTCAAGCTGGCTGGCACTGAACCACCAGGCATTCGCCCGCCATTTCCAGTTGTTGTTGATCCGCGCGGAGGCTTCAATTCTGCCGGTAGACTCCTGACTGTTGTCCAGATCCTGATTAATCCCGAATAAAATTTCTGTGCCGTCTATGTCATTGAGCGCAAATCGTGTGCCCAGAAACAGGTCATTCTGATTCAGACTCAGTGAGCGGGAATCGTACTGATACTCGGCAATCAGGCCAAGATCCCAATAGGTATCGAAGACACCGACCAGGGTGTATTCAAACCCGGTCACGACAGCGGAGTGATTTTCCAGGCTGTCACGGTAAAGCGCTTCAAGTTTTAATAGCCAGCTGCCGAAAATGCCCTGAATATCCATGCTGGTCTGGTCCATCTGGGCGTAGAATGGCGTCAGGCTGGTACGCCCCGGCAGAAAGTAGGGATCTCTGTTGGTGCCCTGAAAAAAGCTGGCGCCGACATCCCAGTCGCCAAAATAGTGGCTGTAGCGTAATGACCAGTCGAGATGTTCCTGTTCAGCTGAAGATTCATACAATGCATCGTCATTCACCGGCAGTGGCGTCCGCAGGCGCCCGTCTTTACCGGCGAACGTACGTTCACGGAAGTAGGGGAGGATGAATGCATTCACTGTGCCCCAGTCTTTGACGGCGGCAACATTGATCATCGGCTGCCCGAGTTTTTGTTCGCCGTCGACAGATTCGACGTTATCGGTCTGGTTGATCACATCCACCAGGTGAATGGACTCTGTCACGCCCCAGAAAACTTTCCCGACGCCCACTCTGAGCTCATAGTCATCGATCAGCTGCAGATACATGAATTCGCGAAGATCGAAATGGGTCCGTTCATCGTCCATGCTGTCCCAACGGTAGAATGGCTGAATGGTCAGTCTGGCGTCACCGTCCTGCCACTCTGTGTACCATTCGGGTTCTATCACCACAGAGGTCTGGCTTTTGTCCTGGCCTTCAAGACCAGGGTGCAGAAACTGACGTTGTTCAAGGTTTATCTGGCCGCTGATACCAGCTGCCTCTACCGAGGCAGCCAGAAACAAGGGCAATGCAGAAAATCGGTATATCATGCTTGCACCTGCCTGAGATTATTTGACGCGTTTGAGGCTGGACTTATTGAAATCGCTCTCATCAAGGCCATTGTTAAACGTCAGTTCATGGGTAGTCAGAACCGTTGTCTTGCCGGTCTGGCTGTTATTCATCGTCATCTTATGTGCGCGCCAGTATTTACCCAGGTACTGCTTGTAATCGTTAAAGGTCAGTGTCTTCAACAGGCTGTCTTTACGGTCATAAAACTCTACCTTCAAAGGACGGTAATGGTCTTTATCCAACCAGACCAGCTGTTTGGTATAGCCGGAGTACTCATCGGTCGGTATTTGCTGAACTTTGAAAACGGCTTGGTCTTGCATGGTTTCATCACCCAGGTAGGTGAAGTCGTATTTCTCCAGCTCAAAAGAACTTAAATCTTCATAGGCGAACTCGCTGCCCATGAAAGGGCCCGATTTATTGCGCGAAGCAATCCGTTTTACCCGTTTCAGCGCTGGCAGATACAGCCATTGATCGTCAGGCTTGGTGGTGTGGGCGAAATTCAGAAAGGCTGTGCCTTGTACATCACGGGGCTGGTCGAAAATCGTCAGGCCTTTATCGCCATCGTCAGCCACTTCCAGCGTCTTGATACGCATTTTTCGGGTACTGCTTTCACCTTGTGCGTTGGATAGCAGCATGGTCATTTCTGCAACGCTGTCTCCCCAACCGGTATCACGCAGTTTTCTCTCTTTGGCTATCTCTAACCCTTGTTCGTTACCTGCATGGCATACCGCCGGTATGATAGCCATACCCAGTGCGGTAATCATGCCGATAGATGCCAGCCATTGTGTGATCCGGGCCGTTTTATCTGTCATGAGCTTTCTCCTTCATCTTTGGCTAAAAGGTTATTGGGCCAATGGTTTTGGGTTCATCGGGTTCTTGGTATCCAGTCTGGCGGTCTCGGTGTCAGCCTGTTCCACCGGTTTACGGTCAAACAGCATCAGCATGCAGGGCAGCAGTAAGAAGTCCACGACCAGCGCAATGAAAATGATCAGAGCACTGAGCTGACCCATATCGCTGTTGAGGCGAAAACTAGAGCTGGCCAGTACAGAGAAGCCGGCAACCAGAACGACTGTGGTAATCCATAACGCGCGACCCACGGTGCTGAAGGCATAACGAACGGCTTCTTCGGCATTTCGGCCTTCTTTGCGTGCGATTTGATACTTGCTGAGGAAATGCACGGCGTCATCGACCACGATACCGAGTGTGAGCGTGACCACCACTGACAGCCCAAGGTTGATTTCACCTGACCAGAGTGTCCAGAGTCCGAATCCGAGAATCGCCGGGGCGATGTTGGGAATCAGGCTGATCACACCCAGTCGCAGTGAACGCAGAGCGAAAATCATCAGTGCGGAGATCAGCACCAGAGTCACCGGCAGTGTGGATAACATACTGGCCATGTTGGTTTCGCCAATATGGGCGAACATCAGGTTCGGGCTGGACGCCATAATGGCGTAACCCGGCGCATTGGCATCAAACCAGTCATTAATTCGTGCTTCCAGGGCTACCAGTTCTTTACTACCGACATTCTTGGTGGTCAGCGTCAGTTTGACGGATGATTTATCTACGTTGAGCTGGTTGTTCAGATCCAGACCGTAAGGCAAGGACATCTCATACAGCAACAGATATTGTGCGGCCAGCTCTCGCTCGTTCGGCAGGCGATACCAGCTGTCATTATCACCATGCATGTTTTTGTTCAGGCGTTTGTAAACATCACTCAGGCTGGCGACATGGTCGGTTTCCGGTTGTTCCCGCAGCCAGCCGGTAAACTGACTCAGGATGTTCAGGAAGCCAGGATCCGCGATCCCCTGCGGCTGGCCTGAGTCAATCGCAATGCTGATGGTGGTCATCCCGCTGATATTGTCAGCCATAAAGTCGGCTGCCTGGCGAAATTGGCTGTCTGTGGCGAAGTATTTGACCGGCTCGTCGTTGACCACATTGCGGGGAAGCAGCAGAGTAGCGCCGATCAGCACGATTACCGACACAGGCAGAAGGATGTTGCGGTGATTCACCACCAGATTGCCTAGTTTGTCGGTCCAGCTGGACTGACCGGCCGGTGTGACCGCCGGAGCACGGACGGGCAGCACAGCCAGCAATGCCGGTAGCAGGGAAACTGACAGGAAGCAGGCGATCATGATCCCCAGCGCGGCCAGATTGCCCAAATCACGCAGAATCGGTGAATCTGACGCATTCATCATCAAAAAGCCAAGCGCTGTTGTCACCGAGGTAATCAGGACCGGCATGGCATTGAGCCTGATGCTGTAGCCTATGGCTTCGTTTTTGAGCATGCCCCGCTGCATACCCTGGCGCATCGTGGCAATCACATGGACGCAGTCAGCCACGGCGAGTGTAAGCACCAGGGTGGGCACATTGACTGTGGCTGTGCTGAGGAACATGCCCGCCCAGCCGGACAGACCCATCGTGGACGCCACAGAACCGATAATCACAATTAGAGTTGCAAGAACACCGGTCACAGTGCGTAGCATTAATACCAGAAAAACCAGCACAATCAGCAGCATGGTCGGTACCAGTGTGCTGCTGTCTTTCATGGCCATGTCCATGAAAGTACGATTCATCGCGACAATACCTGCCTGATAGAAATCAACCTCAGGAAATTCGGCCCGGTATTTCGCCAGCAAGGTTTGGGAATAATCAGTAACGGTGGTGATTTCTGTCGTTTCGTCAACTTTAGGCATTTGTAAAGTGATGTTCACTACAGCAACATCACCGCTGGATGAGATAAGTGAATCACGGAGCAAAGGTTCTTGTAAGGCGACTGATTTCACTTTCGCGATACGCGGCGCATCAAGCGGGTACTCGTCTAACAGCAAATCTTCGACCAGCAGATCATCTTCAATCGCCTCTGTGTGCTGATAGTTTGCTAACGAGTCGACGCGGCTGGAAAAGGGAATCTGCCAGCTGTCGTTGGTCAGATCCCGGATAAGAGACAAGGTGTCGGGTGTAAAGACATTGCCGTTTTTGGGCGCAACAACAAAGCTGATGTTGTCTGTTTTACTGAATGTGTTCTGGATAGTGTTAAAGGCTTGCAGCTGGGGGTTATTTCCGTCGAAGAAGATGTTGTAATCTCCGCGGAAATAGAGGTTTTTGGCGCCGATAGTCGCGGCGATCAGCAGTGCCGTCATTATCGCCAGGACGATATAAGCACGTTTGATCGGTAAAGTGTAGATACTGTCTTTCATCACAATCTCCATGAGTGACGTTTCGTCAATACTTGGTGCTTTAAAGCCAGCATATATGCTGGCCGGGCAAGAATAAGTTACTTACTCATAGCGAATTTCAATTATTCAGCTACTTAGCAGCGTTAACACTCTCCAGTGTTCGCTGCAGAAAAATAAAATTATGACAAATCGTCAACTATGGTCTGAAAATAACCCGCATGAAAGCGGGTTATTACAGCAACTAACGACCCAGTTGCGACAGAAGATCGATCTCTTCCGCAAAAAAGGTCTGTTCAATGTGTTTCCACAGCCTTTTGTAATCCCTTTCGCTGGACAGTGGTTTCCAGTTCATTCCATCTAATAACATATTGATGTTATTCAGAATGGTGAACGGATCCTGCAGGCGATGTATACAGCGACTATTGGTAGCATTAGCAATCAACGCATTCGATCCCAATGCCAGCGACCAGTTTGCAAAAACCACCGCATCGGTACTGACGGCCGCAGACATAGCCAGACTGCCTTCTTTCAGAGCACGATTGACGATTGCATCAGCATTATCAATCATTTGCTCCTCAAGTTGATTCAACATTTCCACGCGTGCATTGGATGCTTTATCGATAACCCAGGGGGTTTTCGCAGTCAGCAGACACGTCGATAGTATGGGTTCGAGTCGGGCAAATATATGGTACGCAACGTGGACACCCATCAGAATATCCCGGCTGCTGCCTTCCATATCTAACACCCGGTTGAACAGGGTCATTTCAACCTTTATGGCATGGCTGCATAATGCCACTATGACGTCTTCTTTACTGCAGAAATGGTTATACACCGTTCCTTTAGAGTAAGGACTGATCGACGCCAGCTTATCCATGGTCAGGTTAGCAAAACCTTCCTTGTTAACCAGATCTTTGGCAAGCATGATCAGCTCGTGATCGCGTTCTGCAATCGCTTGCTGTTTCTTGGTTTTGGGTGCTCGCTCTCCAGAGAAGATGGCACATCTTTCTTTATTACAGTTCAACCCGAACATAACTTCCGACTTTTAAGTTGTCAGTTGCGTGAATATATTGCAACTCCTTCTGTGAGATGCTGGTGCTCCTGTAAGTTTCTGCTTTACAAGAAGCAAGCACCCTGTAATCAGTTTAACACGAATACGACAAGGGTAAATCACTACAAAAATGACGATTAGTCAAAGTTGACTTATCGTCATAATAGCTACTTATGCGCAGAGATCAATACCGGTGCTGAGAATTATTTGTTCTGTCCCGATAAACAGTGGTTGTGGCAGGTAATAAAAAACCGCCAGAGCTGGCGGTTTAAGTGTGTTTGCCCTAAATCAAAGCGCTTAAAGCGCAGTGCGGAGTATGGCTTCACTGTCGGCAAGACCGATTTTGCCGTGTTCGCCTAATGCTGTCATGCCGTGCTTTTCCAGACCGCTGAGCAGCACGCGAATATCGCTTTCATCCAGTTCGACATCTTTTAAGCGGGTTGGCACCTGCATGGCTTTGAAGAAAGCTTCTGTTTTGGCAATGGCGGCATAGATACGCTCGTCATCGTTACCTTCAGCGATACCGAAAATACGTTCTGCATATTGCAGCAGTTTGGCTTCTTTTTCCTGACGTCGCTCTTTCATCACGGCGGGAAGCACGATACTCAGAGTGCGCGCATGATCAATGCCGTAGTTGCCAGTGAGTTCGTGACCTATCATGTGCGTAGCCCAGTCTTGCGGGACACCGACACCAATGAGTCCGTTCAGTGCTTGCGTGGCTGACCACATAATATTGGCACGAACTGCCAGATCTTTAGGATTAGTCAGCGCTTTCGGGCCTTCTTCAATCAGGGTTAACAGCAAACCTTCAGCGAACCGATCCTGCACTTTGGCATTCACCGGAAAAGTCAGATATTGCTCCATCACATGGATGTACGCGTCAACCACACCGTTACTGATCTGGCGAGGAGACAGGCTCAGAGTGGTTGCCGGATCCAAGACGGCGAAAGCTGGCTGGATTTTAGATGACATGAAGCCAATCTTGTCGTTACCGCGTGACACCACAGAGGCTTTATTGCTTTCGGAGCCCGTTGCCGGCAGTGTCAGAATGCAGCCAATAGGCAGAGCATTATCCACTTTTAGCCCTTTAGCCCACATATCCCACGGGTCTGCGCCTTCATAGCAGGCTGCTGCCGCTACAAATTTGGTGCCGTCAGCGACTGAACCCCCACCGACTGCCAGCAGGTAGTCGATGCCTTCAGTTTTGACTGTGTCGACCGCTTTCATCAGCGTGTCGTATTGCGGGTTTGGCTCAATGCCAGCGAACTCAGTCCATTGGTGTTCACTCAGCGCCTTAGCAACCTGATCGTAGACACCGTTAGCTTTGATAGAGCCACCGCCGTACAGCACCAGTACTTTGCTGCTTTTAGGAATTTCGTTGGTGATTGCAGCAATCTGACCTTCACCAAAATGAATGCGGGTAGGGTTGTGATAGCTAAATGGGTTCATCATTGCTCTCCAGGTTTGCCTGTAAGATATAGTGTGCTGCAAAGTGTAGGTGACAACATGCCTCGCTGTAATACACGATTCTGCTTAATTCTTGCCTGATTCTGCTTTACACTTTTATTCGTACGGTTATTCATCAACACTAAGCCATCTTGAACAATTGAGTTCCGATTATGAATACTACCCTGGAACTGGCCACTTCCTTATGCTGCCAACTGGGATTGAAGAGCGGCCAAGGTAAGGTAAATACGGCACTAAAAGGTGTCAGCCTGTTTAAAATTACCCAATATCATCATGTTACTCCGCAGATGTATCAGAAAGGCGTGGTTGTTATTTTTCAGGGCAACAAAATTGGCCACCTGAATGATTATCGATTTGAGTACGACACTGAACATTGCCTGATTGTGTCAGCACCGTACCCTATTGCCTGTGAAACCTTTGCGTCGGAAGAGGCGCCGCTGATCGGTATTGATATCGGATTCGACCACAGCGTTATTCGTCAGCTGGTCGATGATATGGAAGCGGATCTGGGAGCCGATTATTTCGCCTCTCAGCAGCAGCATAAAGGCGTGGCCGCCTCGCCTGTCACACCTGAGATTAATGATTGTATGCAGCGATTATTATCGGTTCTGCATACCCCTATTGATGCAAAATTACTGGGGCCGCAGATACTCAGAGAGTTTTTTTACCGCCTGCTGCAAAGTCATCAGCGATCCCTGCTTGCCCAGTATGTGAAGCAAGACAGCGCGTTGGCCCGCGTGTCAGGTGTGATAGAGCATGTCCAGCTGCATTATGCGGACAAGCTGGCGGTGGATGATCTGGCTGACATGGCAGGCATGAGCATTTCTGCCTTTCACCGTGCTTTTAAGCAAGTTGTCACGGATCCGCCGTTGCAATACATTAAAAAAATCCGGCTCAATAACGCCAAGCAACTCATGGTACAGGATGGCGTATCAGCCAGCGTAGCAGCAAGCAAAGTGGGATATGAAAGCGCCGCACAGTTCAGCCGGGAGTTTAAACGCTATTTTGGACTGCCGCCCAGTAAGGCGGGGTAAGTGGTGTGCGCTTACTGACCTGCCTGTTGAACAGCTTGCCGGGTAAATCCCTGCGAGTTGTTTAGCAGCACACGCGCTTCTTCAGCCGTTGAACCGGTCAAAATCATCACAATGGCGGTTTTGCAGTGGCCGCCACAGGCTGTCAGTGCAGATTCGGCTTGTTCGCGTGTTGCACCGGTTGCCGCGGTGACAATGTTTTTCTGGCGCTCGACCAGCTTTGCATTGGTTGCTTCAACGTCTACCATCAGGTTGCCGTAGACCTTGCCGGTGCGGATCATAGCGCCTGTTGTCAGCATGTTCAGAATCATTTTTTGTGCTGTACCGGCTTTCATGCGGGAGGAGCCGGTCACCACTTCGGGTCCGACTATGGGCGTCATGGCAATATCTGCTAATTGAGTCATGGCGCTGTTGGGGTTGCAGCTGATGCTGGCGACGGTCGCACCGATCGATTTGGCGTATGTCATGGCACCGATTACATAAGGGGTACGGCCACTGGCAGCAATGCCGACTAACACATCTTTGTCAGAAAAGTTCAGGACTTTCAGGTCTTCTGCACCCAGATCGGTGTTGTCTTCAGCATTTTCTACGGCACGGAAAATCGCTTCCCGCCCACCTGCAATCAAGCCGATAACCTGAGACGGGTCACTGCCATAAGTGGGCGGGCATTCGCTGGCATCCAGAATGCCTAAGCGGCCTGATGTCCCTGCGCCTGAGTAAATTAAGCGGCCACCTTGCTGAAAAGCAATCGCGATAGCATCAACAGCTTGAGCCACTTGCGGCAAGGTGCGTTCAACAGCCAGCGCCACTTGCTTATCTTCGTCATTGATGACCTTGAGCATGTCGACGGTCGACAGGGTATCTATCGCCTGGCTGGCAGGGTTGCGGCTTTCAGTGATCAGCGTGTTTAAATCAATTTTCATCAGGGATGACCTTAGCGTTCGTTATCTGATGAGAATTGTAGGGAATAACATATGGCGTAGCAAACGGGCGCCATCTTAGCGGTCTCTTCTTGCCTGTCCTGATTCAAAAACGCGATAATCAGGCAAATCATCGAATTCAGACGATGTCGCAGCTGATCAACGGCCTGACTGTCTGAATCAGCGTGCTACACTCATACCGACACTGACTTCGTGGAATTGGGTTCGTCGCGGAGGCAAGTATGGTCAGTTTGTTGTGGAAATGCTCTGTTGCTCTTTTTCTTCTTGCTATGCTGTGGGCTGGCTACAGCTTGCCTGTTCAGGCCGACATTGTTGATGCCCGCTGCGATATATACCCCAGAGGTGCAGATAAACCCTCAGGCCGTTACTTATGCGTACTGTCTCAGCATCATGGCTATATCACCATAGACAGAGCAGATGGCGTCTATTACGATTTTTATCCGATGCGGGGGGAGCCGGGGCAATACCGCGATGATCGTAATCAGCCTGTTTACAGAAGAAACGGATTGGGCGCAAAAGGGATGATTTTTGAAATGAGCGACAAGTCCATTTATGTCCTTTGGGATACTTCCGTGTTAGCTGAACCCTAATTTTAAGATCTCATTTTTAGGGATTATGGGTTGATTTTTTACGTCACGCTAACCACTATCAGCCCACCTGAACTAAGAGACGAAATGCATGCCAACGCATACCCACTTAACCATTGATATCGTATCTGATGTCGTCTGTCCCTGGTGCTACATTGGTTACAAACGGCTGGAGCAGGCTATGGCGGCCTATAAAGATCAGGTGCAGTTTACTGTGCGCTGGCATCCTTTCGAACTGAATCCGGCCATGCAGGAAGATGGCCAGTTGCTGAGTGAGCATCTGGCCGAGAAGTATCAGATCACACCCGAACAAAGTGAGCAGAACCGAGCCAGGATCATTGCTTTAGGTGAAGAATCCGGTATTCGGTTCCATTTCACCCCACTCTCCCGTATCTACAATACGTTCAAAGCCCATCAGTTGTTGCACTGGGCCGCGAGCTACGGCCGTCAGACAGAGCTGAAACTGGCGCTTTTTGAGGCTTATTTCACCGAGCAGGATGATCCGAGTGCTTTGCCTGTGCTGTTGGATGCTGCTGACGCCGCAGGCCTGGATCGTAATGAAGCCGAGCTGGTGCTGAAACAGGGCAACTTTGCCGAAGCCGTGAGAGCTGAAGAGCAAACCTGGACCGGGCAGGGGATCACTGCAGTGCCTGCGTTTGTCTTTAATGAAAAATATCTGCTATCTGGTGCGCAGGATACAGAGACATTGAAGCAGGTTATCGACACGCTTTTAGCTGAGGTGGCCTAAAAAATTAGTCCGGCAATGTTACCGACCCGCATAATCCATGATCAATTGGTCAATGTTGCATGCGGGTCTGAACGCTGTTGGGCCGTAGGTGAGTTCTGATCACTGTGCAATCTGAAAGGAGAACGGATGAAAGGGTTTTGGCTAAAACTGATTCTGACAGTCGTCATATTCGTGGCCTTGTTTGGCTACGTTTTTTATACTGTGCAAAGTGGTGTGCAATAAGGACATTGTTGATTAGGAAAAAGTCAGCGGTGAGCATAGAATCATTTGGATTATCACAAGGAGTGTGAGTTGGAAAAATATGCGGTGTTGTCGGACATTCACAGTAATGTCTTTGCGCTGGAAGCTGTGGTCGCGGATGCGGCCAGTAAGGGAGTGACCCGGCTGGTGAATCTGGGTGACATTTTATACGGCCCGATAGCCCCTCGTGCTACCTTCGATTTTTTGCAACAGCAAGAGATGCTGACCATTTCAGGTAATCAGGATCGACAAATTTACCAGTCGACGGCTGCAGAAGTGGCTGCCAATCCCACGATGCAATTTATCCTCAACGACTTAGGCCAGGCCCCGCTGGACTGGATGCAGCAACTGCCTTTTGATGCTTGGATATCCGATGAGATTTACGCCTGCCATGGCACGCCGGACGATGATCTGGTGTATCTGCTGGAAGAGATCAGTTCGGGTCATCCGCAGGTCAAAGCAGATGCCGAGATAGCCGCGCATCTCAAACACATCCATTCTCCTATTATTCTTTGTGGTCATACCCATATTCCCCGTTGTGTCCGGATCTCGACGGGACAGACGGTGATTAATCCCGGCAGCGTGGGCCTTCAGGCTTACGCCGATGAATTGCCGTCGCCTCATTCGATGCAAAATCACACACCGCAAGCGTCGTATGCTGTGTTAACGCGGCAAGACCACCACTGGGAAACGGCCTTTCACCGCGTTGATTATGATGTAAAAGCGGCTGTGCAGGCAGCAACGGCCAATGGTCGCGAAGACTGGGCACAGTACCTGATGACAGGCAGATGTTAACTCAGTGAGAGTCAGCTCATAACGCTGCTTCTTCATCTACACTTGGTCGATACAGTATGCCGTTTTTCTTTGTGTTCCTGTCCAGTTTCCCGGAGGTTCTATGGCATCGTTTCAGCAGGCGAAAATCTCTCCTCACTTGTGGTTTGATAAAGAAGCGGTTGAAGCCGCCGAGTTTTATACTCAGCTCTTTGATCATTCCAGAATTGTTAATGTCACCAAGATTGATGATACCCCTTCAGGCAGTGTTGATGTGGTGAACTTTGAATTGTTCGGACAGCCATTCACAGCGATCAGTGCCGGGCCTTTTTTCACGTTTAATGAGTCGGTCTCTTTTGTTATTCATTGTGACGATCAGGCAGAAATCGATCGTTACTGGACGGCTTTATCTCAGGATGGTGGTGAGGAAGGGCAGTGTGGCTGGCTTAAGGATAAATTCGGTTTGTCATGGCAGATTGTGCCGAGATCGATGGATGTGATGATGCGAAGCCATGATCACGATAAGCTGGCGCGGCTAACGCAGTGCTTCTTGACCATGACAAAACTGGAGATAGCTGCGCTGGAACGAGCGTTCAATGGTAAGTAGAAGGTCGGGTCAAAAAGAGTGAATCACAAAAAAAGCGACAGGCGGGCAGGAGCTCCCGTTCTGTCGCGCAAGGGATAGTTAATCGTCAGGCTTTGGTTTCTTCTGCAGCATCTGTAGCGACAGCCGCTTCTATGGGTTTGAGAGCCGCGGCTTTTTTGGCACGCTTTTCTTTTTGTGCCAGCCAGATCAGGGGGGCGATGATCATCATAGTGCCAAGAATCATTGGCAAGTCAGGTACTTCGTCGAACCACAGCATGCCGATGATCACAGCGCCAATCAGTCCGCTGTATTCGGCGCTCGCAATCTTGTTCGATTCCGCCGAGCGGTAAGCCAGTACACAGGTGCCGGCATAAATCATAATGAACGTGCTGGAGCCAGCCGCTGTCAGCAGCGGCGACCAGTCCCAGGGCTGTCCTTCCCAAATAGCCAGGCCCAGCGCTGCCGGCATACCTGCCAGGTTGGTCAGCATCAGGGTTTGCGCAACAGTCTGGTGTTTTGGCAGCTTACGCACCAACAGGTTGTTCCAGGCCAGCGTAAACGCAACAATCAGAGCCGCAATGGCTGCCCAGTTGATTTCAGTCGGGCGGATAATCACCAGCACACCAATGAAACCTATTACCGCCACGCCGACAGAATATTTGGTCAGCTTTTCCTGAAACAGCATCATGGCCATAGGCAGCATGATCAGCGGGGCGGCATAGAAGATGGCATTCGCAGTGGCCAGTGGCAGGCTGGTAATTGAGATGATCATAAATACCATACCCAGCAACCAAATGTGTCCGCGCAGAGCATGCCACTTAAATCCGGCAAAAAAATCGGCTTTTTTGGTGCCAATACAGAAGGGTGCCAGAATAGCGACGGCGGTTAACTGGCGGAAAAAAACAAACTGAAAAATAGCCGTTTCATCACCCAATGATTTAATCATGGCATCGGAGCACACAGCAATTAAGTTGCCAACAATCAGCAATATCATGGCTAAACCGACAGACATTTGAGGCATGGGCTGCTCCTTCTTTTTTGGGGTTAATGAAATGTCAACGAGACAACAAACTGTGATCCAAAGCATAAACCAGCGGTAGTGATGAAGTATAATGATATAAATTTTTTTGGTATGAGTTTTTTAGATAATGAAGCTGCCACCACTTCGTGCTGTTCATTACTTTGAGGCTGTCGCCCGCCTGAACAGTTTTTCCCGTGCGGCGGAATTTCTGAGTGTGACGCAAAGTGCCGTCAGCCACCAGGTTCGTCTGTTAGAAGATTATTTGGGTGAAGAACTGTTCCAGCGTCAGGGGCGTCAGTTGTCTCTGACACCCGTTGGTGAAAAGTATTACGAGCAGATCAGCCATGCTCTGGCTGATATTTCTGAAGCCAGCCAGCAGATCCGGGAAGGCGAAGGTGGCAAGATTCGCCTGGCACTTTACAGCTCACTGGCAGTGAAATGGCTGATCCCACGGCTTGAAAATCTGCGTCAGCTGCACCCTGAAATAGAGCTCACGTTAAACATGGTGAGTAACGACCCGAATTTCAGTGACGAACTGGCAGATTGCTTTATTACTGTTTCGCCACCCAAGCGTAGTAATTTCATTTCAGAGCTGCTGTATCATGAGCAGCTCTATCCGGTGTGCAGCCATAAGCTTTGGCTGCAAATGCGGGACAAACCGTTGCCGGACGCCCTGTGGGAGCATCCGTTGCTGACCACTCGTTCTATTTTTAAAGATGCCAAACACGGCGAAGACTGGCACCGCTGGTGTATGCTGGGCGGTTTTGAGCTGCCTGAACAGGCGAGATTTCAGTTGTTCAGCCATATGTTGCTGGCGGCGGAAGCGGCCCGCTATGATCAGGGCATCACTTTTCTCAATGACTACCTGATGAATGACATCGACAGGCAGCAGCATTTCGTGCGGATTCCTATGCATGAGTTGCCGACCGGTGACAGTTTTTATTTTGTGTATAAAAAATCACGCGCTAAGCAAACCGCCATTATCACTCTGGGGCGCTGGCTTAAACAGCAGTGTGATGAGCTGGACAGACGTGGAAGCCAAAGCTGAGGCCAGATTCAGCGTCAGGGCGTTACAGTGAGTGGCTGTCATTGTCAAACCAGCGCTGAAAAACCATAGCGTCTATTGTCGGTTAGCATCGGGTATCAAACCGTTATTAACTCCCTCTCCATCACGAAGAGGGAGTTAACAGATCACTTGTGAAAGCAGACGCCGCCATGAGTGGCATCGTAAAGCTGCTGCCGGATTAATTCGGCAATTTCGACGATCAGTTCGACCATGCCCGGCTGCCTGACCTTTTTTTTGCTGCACATGATGTAGAGAGACTCACTAAGCCGCAGTGCGTATTGCGGTAACACCGGCACTAACTGGCTGTTGGGCGAATACAGATAGGTGGGTAACACGGCAATGCCCATACCTCTTTCGGCGGCATGCTGTTTGGTCAGGTTGTTATCAAAATACTGGCTGCGCTCAGGCAGGGAAAATTTACTTTGCTGAGCATAGATGTTCGGCCAGTCTAATTTCCCCTTAGCCTGAATCAGCAAGCGGTGCTCACAGAGATCTGAGAAAGAGGCAGGCGTACCGAAACGTTCCAGGTATGCATGGCTGGCCACAATCACTTTATCGATATCAGCCACCCTCTGGTAATAAAAGGCTGGTTCGGGCGGAGAGAAATTCAGAGCGATATCCAAATCGTCGCCAAAGAACGCTTTTTCAAGACTGGTCTCTATCAGATTGATAACCAGCTGCGGGTAAGTTTCCATGAGCTGTTCGATCACAGGCAGCACCACCTGATTGCCCAGTGCGACGGAACAGGCCAGGTTAATGGAACCTGCCTTAGTCTCTGTCTGGCTGAGTGACATCATGCAGTGACGCAACCCATTCAGGCTGGTCTGGCACTCTGCCAGCAGCTTCATGCCTTCACGGCTTAACTTAAAGTGATGTTTGTTCTCTCGAATAAACAGCTCACATCCGAGCTGCGACTCAAGCTTCTTAACTTGGGCGCTGATGGTGGACTGCGAAATGTTCATCTTATTGGCCGCACGGGAAAAACTGTTGTATTCCGCTACTGCCTGAAAGTAGTGCAACAAGGCAAATGACTTATCCATGTTCATAGTTGTTTATCTATAAATAAATCCGCTTTTATGAATTATCACTGAAAGTGAAGGCAAATTACACTGGCTTTCCTGACATAACTATAGGTAAGCAAAGTGAATCTTGATACTCGATATGCTTTTCATCTGGCGCTGGATATCAGTGCAGCAGGCGTGTTCATGGCGGTTTCTGGTTTGTACTGCCTTGCAGAGGGCATGACACTTCAGCAATTGGGCTGGTTCTTTGCCGCCTTTTTTATCGTCATGGTTGTGTTGGAAGTGCCGAGTGGTTTTCTGGCTGACCGATTTGGACATCTGGCCGTTTATCGGTTGGCGAAAGGCTTTGATATGCTGAATGTTGTCCTGTTGGTGTTGGCTCCGAGTATTACGACTGTGATTTTAGCATCGGCAATCGGCGGCATCGGGCGCGCTTTGGGTTCGGGGTGTTTAGAAGCATGGTACGTTAACCAGCGCTATAAAGAAGGGTGCCATACGAATATCAAAGCAGCACTGTCACGTGCGAATCTGTGGCTGTTATCAGGTTTGGGTATTGGTGCTGCAATAGGTGGACTATTACCCGCTCAGGTGCCATATACGTTCAGCCAGACATATCTGAATGGTAACCCTTATAAGGTGGCGTTAATACTGGGCATGACAATCCACCTCGCAGCCCTGGGGATCAGCTTTCTGACTTTTCATGAAGGCGAAAATGCGCGGTCACGACAAGATCACAATCATGAATCACTGTTGTCGATGGGCAGTAACTTACTCACGTATTTCATGGCAAATCCGGTATTGATCCTGCTTCTCGCCTGGCAAATGCTGATGGGATATGCTCTGGCTAACCACAGTGTGTACTGGCAACCCGTGTTCGCCATGCTTGAGGGTGGGAACAGCATGCTTGAATGGGTTGGATTTATAGTGGCCTCAAACTATTTACTCGCAGCGCTGCTTGGCAGGTTGCTGGACGCTACTGCTGCCTCTTTTTCAGCTGTAGCAATTTTGCCGGTTTATGCAGTGTGCGCAGCGATGGCGCTGATTGCCATGTCGTTAGTAAGTAATCCCTGGGGCTTTTTACTGGCGAATTGGGTGTTTATTTCCGCTGTGTTTCTGTCTCGCCCTGTCATAGCGGCAGAGTTACATCGGCATGTCGGCTCGTCGCACCGGAGTGCGTCTGTTTCTCTACTGTCACTGAGTCTGAATCTCGGTGGGGTGATGGCAGGCGGTTTGCTGTCATGGCTGACCCAAACATTTTCTGTGCCGGTAGCCTGGCAGGTGAGCGCATTGATTATGACGCTATCGGCGTGCGCTTTGAGCATCTGGCAGGCGATGGCAGTCAGAGACAGACAAGCCCTGGGTAATGAGACGGATTCGCCTAATTGAAGAAAGAATGTGCGGAAGATGGGGTTTTCAGGCGGTCAGCGATATTATTTTTAGATCAATCTCAAATAAACCTTTACAAAGGGGGAGAGTAGCGTATGATTCGTCTTGCTCTGTCGCTCAGATTAATTAATGCAACTTCAAGTCAAAGTAAAACCTCAGAATTTCTTCGTAACTGTCGTTATCCTCAGTGTTTCCCTTAGCTTCATTGTGACATTCAATAATTTAGGCTCTCAGCGCATCGCATGAATGCGGTAAATATTTTGAATTCATCTATATAAAAGGGACAAATTATGTCTAACAAATCAACTGGTCTGGTTAAGTGGTTTAACGAAGAGAAAGGTTTCGGTTTTATTACTCAAGACAACGGTGGTGCTGACGTATTCGTTCACTTCCGTGCAATCGCTTCAGAAGGCTTCAAAACTCTGGCTGAAGGTCAGAAAGTGTCTTTTGACGTAGAGCAGGGCGCTAAAGGCCCTCAAGCTGCTAACGTAGTAGCGCTGTAATTTTTTCATTGGCGTAAAAGGTGTTTTGCCTTTTACGCCAATGTATTTACAACGAAAATTATGCCTCTCCTGCCTTAAAAGCACGTCAGCTGTAAGCTTCCAAACGCCTTCGTAACACACCATCAAACACCAGCATTTGCTTTGTCATCAAACTGCAAATAACTTCCATTAGCATATTTATCATAAGCAAGTTTCAGATTGCGTTTTATACGTAATAATTTTGCTTATTTGAAAGAAAAAATAAGGAGATATTATGTCTCGTTCAATTGGTCGTCATCGATTTTGGTTTCATCAAAGTCGTACTAAAAATACATCCGCAAATAAGAGGGTAGCCATTAAGTGATAGTTAATTTTACGCTTTATAAAGAAGACAAATCCTGGAGTTCACGTATACATCAGTTAAATGATGATGTTCTGCTCCGACATGTACACCTTCAGGGTAATATTGCCCGCAGAGATATAGATTTTTCCTACTGTGAAAGGTCTCACTCGGGAAATATTCTAAACAGTGAAAACCAAGTGATTGGTCATTTCAGCGTTTTTTCGTCATAACTCCCGCAATCATTCATTTCATGGCTACCGCCGCCAGGCCATGCAGTGAGCGATGATTGAGTCACTCCCTCTGACTTTACTTCACCTGTGTTCATCCCTGCTATGCCGGACAGGCAATAATCAGAAAGCCCCTTATGCTGCTATCGTTATATAACTAACTATGCGTGATGTTAGTTAAGGCACGTGGTGTTAGCTAAAACGCTGAATGAGATTATGTGTTAGTAGACAGGGTGGCTCAAACCTATATTCCGTATTGTCTTCAAAACATCACTGATTTGCCTTATATATGTCTGCCGCCGACAGTTCTACGGAATAACGATCCCCTCATCACGAGAGACAACGGGCAATCTGAATGATTACCCGTTAGGAATTACCGCTTGTTTTTAAGCTGCGGCGGTGTTTCTTGTTTGTTGTATCGGAGCTTGTGACAGTGACTGCCACATTGCACCAAGAACCAACACAGCCAGAAAAATGTTAGAGACGGGCATTGCCAGCCAAACACCATTTTCTCCAAACCACTTTGGTAATAGCCAGAGGAAAGGCAATTGTACCAGCATATTGCTGAGAGAAATCGTCAATGCCATGCCGCCCTGACCAACAGACATAAAATACACAGAGCCGATAATAATCAACCCATCCAGAAATAGGCTGAAAAGGTGCAGAGTGATACCATGACTCGCTTCTTGCACGAGCGTAACGTTACTGCTGTTGAACCAGCTGATCATAAATTCCGGAAACAAATTGAGTAAAGTAATCCAGCTAACGCCTACAATAATGGTTGCTTTGCAAGCCAGCAAAACAGTTTTTCGCACTTTATCGTGGGCGTTTTGACCGTGGAAATAGCTCACAGGTGGCTGCATTCCTTCAGCGATACCTTCCGCTAGCAGGTAATAAAGTGTCATCAGGTAACCTACAATGGCGTAGGCAGCAACGCTTACAGCAGAACCATATTCCATAAATAATCGATTATGAATTGCCACCATCAAGCCAGTGTACAGATACATCACCAGACACGATGAACCCAGTGTCAGTGTATCAGTCATTTTCTTGCCATCCGGTTTCAGATCAGTAAGTGATAACCTCAGTGTTGAGAAGCGGCTGCAGAAATACACCAATGTTAATAAGACGACAACACTCTGAGCTGTTACAGTGGCAATGGCAGCGCCTTCCAGTCCCCAGCCCAGTATTCCGATGAATATATAATCGAGCACAATATTGATAATAGCACCAGCAACCATGAGACCCGTTGCCACCTTAGGTGAATCATCGTTTCGTATCAGAAAGGGCGCGGCACTGGCGCCAACGGCTATGACTGAGAATCCGATAAAGATCTGTAAGTAGCTAACGGCATAGCTGAGGATTTGGCCTGTTGCGCCTTGCAAAGTCATCAATTGCACGCCAAAGACATATAATAATGCTGAACATCCAAGGCCAATGAATATCACCAGTGCCAGTCCATTTCCCAAAGCTTTACGCGCTTTAGCCGATTCGCGCATTCCTCTGAACGTAGAAACCAGACTGCCTGCCCCCATGCCAATCATCAGCCCGACACCCATGAAAATACTGATAATTGGCCAGGCAATATTGATTGCCGACAGGCCGTCTTGCCCTAAAAAGTGCCCGACAAATACCCCGTCAACTATCTGATACAGTCCATTGACCAGCATGGCCATGACGGCTGGAATGGTGAATCGACGAAAAGTTTTGCCGATTGATTCTGTTTGATTAATCGCTTCCATTTTTATCTCTCTGTGAAGCATATCTGTATTACTATGTATTCTCTTATCAAATTAAGATGGTAAAAAGTTAGTTACCATCCGCTTTTCGTATGGGTTGGAGTGGGTAATGTCACCTATCAGCTGGAATCTTGATCAACTGGACGCCTTTGTTACGGCTGCGCAAACGGGATCATTTACGTCCGCAGCACGAAAGTTGGGCAAGGCGCAATCTCGCATAAGCACTGCAATTGCCAATCTGGAAGCCGATCTGGGCTTTTTATTGTTTGACCGTAGCGGAAAATTTCCAACGCTTACTGCAGAAGGCAGGGAAGTGTTAAATGATGCGATGTCAGTCTTAACGCAATGTCAGCGGCTTCAGTCGAGGGTATTGTCTGTCTCTTCTGCTAATCCGGTTCAGCTCACCATTGCCATGGATGAAGCGGTGCCACTTGAAAATTTTGAAGTGCTTTATGCCAGGCTGGCGGATCATTATCCACACCTGAGTGTGACACTGTTAAATGGCTCCCTGGAAGATATCGCCAGCTGGGTTGATGGTGGCAAGGCGGACATGGGCTTTGTTTTACAGGATCATGTGTTATCGGATTCACTGGAGCGTTTCGCGATTGGCCGCAGTGGGCAAGCTTTGATTGTATCGGATAAACATCCGCTGGCGTTGCTTGCTGCCCCAACCGAAAGCCAGCTCATTGAACACAGACAGCTGGTTATCCGGGATCGCATGGGCAATGCGCTGGGCAAACCGCTGTCGCCCAGCTACTGGCACGTGGATAGCTTTTACCTGATATCGTCTTTGGTGATGCATGGTGTTGGCTGGGCATTCGTTCCTGAGCATGTGGCAACCGCAGACTGGTACGAAGTGAAAACCCTATCGACGGAAAACCTGCCTTATCAGCGCGATTTCATGCTGTGCGCCATTAAGCGAAGAGATGCGGGCTGGAATACAGTTCTGAAATGGCTAATCGCAGAGGCACAACAGTTATTTACTGAGAATCACTCTGATACGGGAAGATTGTCTTAACTTGGGGGCGCTGTTTTTGTGTTTTATCTGCGTCATCATGCCGGCTTATTTTGATGTCACATAATTAAAGCCGGGCAATACATTCCGTCATGTCGGAAATATTCAATAAATCTCACGCTCCGGTGAGTATCTTCATGTTTCAGACCAAGGAGATATTACATGACGAAACGCGTAAATTACTTCAGTATTGCACCGCAAGCGATAGAGATTCTGGTACAGCAGGAAAACTATTTCCATCAGCAGTTTAGTGAATCTCAAACTATGTCGATGACCATTTGGGAGCTGGTGAAACTGCGTGTATCCCAGATAAACCAATGCGCATTCTGTATTGATATGCACAGTAAAGATGCCCTCAAACTGGGCGAGCAACCGGAACGTATCTGGGGATTGAACGCCTGGCGCGACATGCCGTTTTATACCGGGCAGGAAAAAGTCGCTTTGGAATTTGCAGAACATCTCAGCGCGTGTAAATCTGTGGACGATCTAATGTATCAGCAGGTGTTGGACACCTTTGGCGAACAGGCTATGGTTGATCTTACGTTAGCCATTAATGCAATTAATAGCTGGAATCGAGTGGTAAAAACCTTTAAACCCAAAGTAGGGAGTTTTACCGCAGCATAGGGTAGTCACTGTTAAATGGATTTCAGGATCTTTAAACCACAAGGTGTATTGAAAGACCATGTTCAGGGAATATGGTCACTTTCCGTGTCACCTGATCGGGTGGTTGAAGAGAAAAAACTGCTGTTCAGTGATGCCGGAAGCGGCATCATGTTCAATCTGGGTGGCGATGTCTGCTTTGGCAATCACTGCCACCCGGAAGGTGTGATGATCATGCCCAACAGCAAAGAAGCCCAGTATGTGACCCTGCCTCCCGGTACCGTCCTGGCTGGAATTCGTTTCCATCCGGGCATGGGCTACAGTGTGCTGGGCAAGCGTTTTGACCATCCGGTTACCATTGCCGATGAACCGGAACATTTATACTTTCTTGAACCATTGCAACAGCAGCTTCGTCATTGCCGCTGCCATCAGGCGCGTATTGCTACACTATATCGCTGGATGAAACGCCATCTGGATCCTAATGATTCTGCCCGTCATACCATTACTGAAATAGTGAAAGCCGTACAGCCTCACAGCCGGCATCATCCCATTCCGGTCAGTACCCGACAGATAGAAAGGCACTTCCAGAAATGGATGGGCATGACGCCGAAATACTATCAGCGAATTCTTCGGGTTAAACAGTCGCTGGAGCTGATACAGCTCTCTCCTGACATCCCGCTGGCGGAACTGGCCGCAGAGCAAGGGTTTTCCGATCAGGCACATATGACCCGAGAGTTCAGCCACATCGCTAAAATTACCCCGAAGCAATACAGCTTGCTGGTGAAGAAGAAGCAGGTACAGAGCAGGTAGCCTTTCTGTCAGCTAGAGTTAATGCGAAGAATGCCAGTATATTCAAGTAAAACAGACGCTTACGTTATCATCAGCAAGCGTCTGTTAGCTCATTACTCTCGTCACCCGTTATCGTCAGTCTGGTAAAGGAATGAATTCTGTCTCGTCTCCGGGTACCAGTGGAAAGTCCTGGTTCCGCCAGTCCGCTTTGGCTTGTTCAATGCGCGCTTTACGGCTGGACACAAAGTTCCACTCAATATAACGCGTGCCTATATTCTCACCACCGATAATGGCGATGCGGGATGGTTCCTTTGCTTCAATGGTTATCCCTTCCTGTTGCGACACTATGGCCATGCTGTGTTCCGGTAAGTCGCTGTCTTTTGCTGTGACATGGCCTTTGGCAATGTAAATGGCGCGTTCTTCGGCCATCGGCAGGGTGAAACGCTGCCCCGGCTGGAGATCCGCTTCTACGTACAGCGTTTCTGCGAATGTTTGAACAGGTGATGTAACGCCAAATGCGGTTCCCATCAATACTCTGACAGGTACACCGTCGATACTAAGGGATGGAATAGTGTCATCCGGGTAGTGATAAAAAGCCGGTTCACATTCTTCATCGGCCAGAGGGAGTGCTAACCAGAGCTGCAGGCCATGCAGAATATGATCAACGGCAGTGACCTCATAACGTTCACGTTCAGAGTGCACAATCCCTTTGCCTGCGACCATCAGATTGATGTCACCAGGTTTGATGGGCTGCAGGCTACCCAGCGAATCACGATGCAGAATTTCGCCCTCAAACAAATAGGTGACGGTCGCTATGCCGATATGCGGATGGGGACGCACGTTAATACCTTCACCTGCCGGAAAATGCGCCGGGCCCATATGGTCGAAAAAAATCCACGGACCAACCATTTTCTGTTGTGCTGTCGGCAGCAGCCGGCGCACGGAAAAACCTCCTAAGTCTTTGTCTTTTGCCGTCAGAATGCGTTCGATCGCCCCGCAACTGTCCTTACAGTCGCAAGGCTGTTCAACCTCTTTAAACGTATTGCTCATTCATCTCTCCTGCGCGTCGTTTTGGTTTAAGTATGGAGCAGTAGCTGCTATTCGTGAACAAATATGGAAAAAGCCTATGCAGGAAAAAGCTATTACCGGTTTAAGGGTGATGCATGAAAGGGGGTTGCGTTTGAGAGAGTGATTAAAGGGTAGATAAAAAAAACAGCGCAGTGTCCCTACTGCGCTGTTTGAGTGCTGTCTGAGTTATAAAATGTGTTTCAATTTCGAATATCAGATTCCGCCTGTCAGGTTAGAGAGTGGCTGCGTACACCTCAACATTGGCGGTGTCTCCTTCATTGGTCAGCAGCAAATGCATGTACCCGGCTTTTTCTGCCGTGATTTCTATGAACGCCTGATTACCTGGATAGGCCGAAGCGGTTTCGTATTTTTCTGCTGTCGGCCAGTGTGCACTGGCGGCATAGAGACTGACATTACTTTTCTGATCTTGCTCGGTGGGTGTCACCCAGACCCTCAGGGTTTGTCCCGCTTCAGGAACATAAAACGCCAGATAACGCTGCGCTGACATGCTCAGGGTCTGAGGCGTGTTGGCTTCCAATACGAAAGGTGTCAGATCATCCGTTGGCTGGGAACCTGTATGCTCACCATGTTCGCCAGGCTCGACACTGTCTGCTGTAGCTTTCAGTGTGATCTGATTGAAAGCTTCACGCCCAGCAATGCTCAGATAATAACGGCCAGGCTTGATATTGCCATTGGCGTCGGGGGTAATAATCAGAGTTTCATTGCTGTCAGCCGTAAAGGCTGTGAAATCATGGTCGTAGTAATGGGCGGTGCGCTCATAACTTGCGTACAGATCCGCATCGCCATCACCTGTGATCGTGAGGGCAAGGTTGCGGGTGTTGGCGGGGATATCAACATAGAAAAGTTGCTCGCTGTATGCAGCGCCGGAAAGCGTGACAGCGCTGTTTAATGCCAATGATTTCGCCTCATCCGGGCTTGGTTCCGGTTCTCCAGGCTGCTCCCCGTCAGTGGTCACTGTCAGTAACCAGTTATTGAACTCGCCCGTATAGCGTGTGCCCAGCGTCTTTGCAGTTTCGGTCCATTGCGTGTAATCACCCTGACGAGCGAAAGAGAGCAAAGTATCGACCTCATTCGGATGGTTTTCCATCAGGAAACGTACGGCCAGATAACCCCAGCGATAGATGCGGTCCAGGTCGTGGTCGTAGGTGGTGCTCAGTATGTCAGATAGGGAATAGGTTTGTTTGCGAGCCAGTTCAACGGCAGCGTCATAACCCTGTTTGTAATGCATGTACTCGGCAAAACCTTCCAGCCACCACACTGTGTGCCCCGGACTTAGCACATCATTGAAATCACCGTAAAGATTGAAGCGGCCATCGAGATAATGCACATATTCATGTTCGAGATTGAGAATGCTGTAACCTTGCGCATATTCATTACGGTAGGCCACAAAACGGGCCTGATTGTCAGGGTTGGCCGGATTGCCTTCCAGGTATTGCCCGCCATTATTGGTGGTATTGCCAAACAGGAAGTTAGAGTAGCTGACATAATCGGCATTGGTGTTGAAAACGATCACCTCAACACTGTCGTTATAATCACCGGCCACCGGCTGATAGCCGCTGTTTACGACCTGATGGAAATCGGCTTCTTTATCAGCAAGGATATTGCAGGCTTCTGCAGCCTGTTCCTGCGTCATTGCCTGAGCCCGTATAATGGCCGGTCCGTCACAGTGATGGCGCAGTGGCATGACTCTGGCTGCAAGCTGATTCTTTGCATCTTTCAGCCCGAGTGCTTCTGCCTTATCGGGGGCAAAGTAATTGATCATTTCTGCAATGCCTACCCACATTTTGTCGCTCTTGCCGCCCAGCGGATAACGCTGAAGCAGCGATTCCAGAATGGCGAGCACCTGAGTCCGGGTTGATTCGTGAGGTGTTACCAGCAGACGGCCCATTTCACGTGCGGCATTGGTCACAATGAAATCCGCCTCAGTGCCCAGGGCCCATTCGCTGTCCAGAATAAACTGGTGCAGCTGTTCCAGGTACTCAGGATGCTGTGCCAGATCATCATAGAAACTGTCAATGCTGATGTGCCCGCTCATGGCACGGAACAGGTTGTTGAGTGTGTCAACAAATTGTAGATCCTGTGCTTTTTCAGCGGTGAAATGATTCAGGAGCTGCAGTTGGTTGGCCATGGTCAGAGGTAACTGACGGATGTTGTCGACCATGGTTGTCATGCTTTTCAACGCCGCGACCTGTTCTCTGCCACTTTGGCTGGCGTAGGGCGAGGTGAGAAAAGTATTAATAGCATTCGCCAGAGATACATCTAATGCATCAGAAAAATCGCCGTACTGTCCTTTATGCGGATAACGCACGTAATACGCGGCACGGATAAATTCACCGAGATTTTCTATGACACTGGCTTGCTGGGCTTCTCCCTGGTAGTTGCTGACATGCAGCATTAACTGTTGTTGTATCTGATGGATGTTGTTCTCGCTGAACAGCGTGTTCAATGTATCAGAAGGCGCAGAGAACCAGGCAATTCTGCATTCGAGATCGGCCTGTTCAATCGCCCTGATAGACGAAGGAGAAGATGACAAGGCATCTATCTCGCAGGCCGGAGCAGCTGAAGCTGTGTTTGTGTATAACGTTGCAGAGATAAGCAGCGCCAGCGCTGAACGCTGACATCCGGAATGAAGGTATTTCATATGGCCAACCATTTGATTTATCAGTGTTAAGGTAAGCCGCCTGTTATACCAGCAGGAAATAATAGTGCACCATGTTGAATATTAAACTAAGAGGTCGGTCCACAAATAAACGAAAAAGGAAATGGCCTGACATTGTTGTCAGGCAAGTACAAAAAAATTGGGTAGAGATTAACTCTCACTGCAGAAAGGAGCGAAATGGCAGGGCACAGGTATAAAAAAGGCGCGGATAAACGCGCCTGTACCAGCAGAAAGTAGTGGTTGCAGCTGAATTATCGGCTTGATGGAATCAGACGTTGAACCGTAAATGTCTCGCCACCTTGTTCAGAAATATTGATGGTTAACGTGTGGGCCGCTTCTCTGTGGCTGTAAACAAACACACGCCCGTCTTCTTTGGTTTTGTAATGGGATTTCTGGTTGGGCACAGAGACATCAACATTGGCCTGCGGTACGCCCTCTTTTTCTACGAACACCCATGCTCCGCCTTTTAAAGGCGTAACTTGTACCGTGAGTGACTCTTTTAAATCGGCGAATGCTGAAGCGGAAAATGCGATGGTGATTGTGAACAGTGCTGCAATAAAGGTTTTCATAGTGTGACTCCCGACAATTGATTCAGATGAATAAGGATGTTTTAAAGCATGTAGTTATACTAAGTGTGATTTTAATCACGTTAAAGTGAGTTTTTTCTTCCGTCTTGTTCGGTTTTTTCGAATGAGTGGTATGCGTATGTTCTGGATTGAATTTAAGTGTTTGATACTATGCTGTTTATTATCAAAATGAAGATGAAACAGGATGAAGTAAGCATGGATACTTACCCGATTCGACTAAGAAAAGCGACATGGGCAGATATGGACTTTTTGTTGGAATTGCGTGATCAGACAATGCGACATCATTTGCAAAAGGCTGGTGCTCTGACAGACAAAGATGCCTATAAAAACCGAATTCTCTATCATTTCGATGACGCGTAAATTGTGGAAATAGCCGATAAGCGTGTTGGCTTGTTTAAAGCATTTTATCAGGCAGATCTGAACCAGTGGTACCTGGTTCAGATTCAAATCCTTCCCGAGTATCAGAATCATAAAATAGGCAGGGCACTTATCACCGAGCTGATAACTAAAGCGACGGACAACAATGAGTCTGTAGCCCTGAGTGTATTGAAAGGCAGCCCAGCCCGGCGTTTATATGAACGTCTTGGCTTCCAGTGTATGAGCGAATCTGAACTTGAATTCAATATGCTTTTTCACCCAGTTGACAGGGAGTAACTATGGTGGCGATACGAATGATAGGTAACCTGAGATCTTCGGGTGAGTAATAATCCAGATCCTTTGTATTAAAAATTTAATTTAAATGATTGGTTTTCAATCGTTATTGAGTTTATTTGCTCGTATGTTTTTATGTAAATGACTTTATTGTTCTTTACATTTATTTTCTTAATCAGATCGCAATCTAAGCCTTTGGTTGAGTGTATACCGTGTTCTTCCATTAGCCCTTATTCTGGTAGGGCTATATTCAACTCAAACAACAATTATTCCTTCATGGAAACTATGTGGTGTGATTATTGACTCAGCGTTGAGTGACCAGAGTGACTTTTTGCTTACTGTTGACAGGGACAAGTCAGTAAGCGAGTGCGAAGTACCCGGTCGGTGAGTCACCCACTTTTAGTTGAGCAAGGTTGGGACATATGGATACATTTCAACGAACAGGCACTGGCTTGCTGCTTTACTGTGCAAGTGTAATGGCCCTGATCATCGTCAGCTTTTTGTTATTTGAACAGGATGCAATGCGATGGGTGTCATCAGCCATCTCTGAGCTGTCCGGTTATCATGGTTCCGGGCTTTTTCTGCTCTTTCTCTTTGTTGTCGTCATACTGGCATTTGATATTATTTTGCCTGTTCCTTCGAGCGTTGTGGCAATGTTTGCTGTGGCCGTTTTAGGTCCGTTACCTGGTGCGGCCTCTGTCTGGTTGGGGCTGACCCTGGGTTGCTGTATTGGGTACTGGCTCGGCGACTGCTCTGAAAAATGGATTGGTACGCGCTGGTTATCTGTTAAAGAACGCCAAAAGGCACGGCAACTAGCGGACAAAATGGGGGGCGGTGCGCTCATCATGATGCGGGGGGTGCCCGTACTTGCGGAGACCTCAGTGATTGCGGCTGGTATGGTTCAGTACCCCTTTGTCAAATTCCTTGTATTAACGTCGCTGGCCAATAGCTGGTTGGCGGGAGCTTATGCGTATGTCAGCCTTTATAGTGATAAGAGCGATCCTTTCCTGTTAGTGGTAGTCGGCAGTGTGCTGATTCCGGTTATTGGCTGGCTGCTGCAGAGACTTTGGCAACGTGCGACTTTTACAGCCAGTGCATCGGCATCGGACATTCAGCCGTTAGCAACAGAAATCCAGACAATCAAAGCTCGCTTCACCGTTCACTATCAATATCCCGTCTGTTTTACTCACGATGTCTTTTCTATCAGCAACTCTGATTTATTGACGCTCTTGCTCAGAGCCCGCCGGGAAGAGGCAGCTCAAGGCTGTGTTTTGATTGTTGATGAGGGCGTGGTGAATGAAAGTACTGACTGGCTGGAACGGGCGCAGGCTTATTTTCAGCAACATCATCAATACATACATTTAAAAGGGCAGCCATTGGTAGTGAAAGGCGGGGAAGCGATAAAACAGGCATCGCAAACAGACAAGCTATATCAGTACCTGCTGAGGCACCAGATTGACAGACACAATGTGGTTATTGCAGTAGGCGGTGGCGCAGTGCTCGACACTGTGGGTTATGTGAGCGCTACGTTTCACCGCGGCATTAAATTATTGCGGATGCCAAGCACAGTGCTGGCCCAGAATGACGCGGGTGTCGGGGTGAAAAATGGCGTGAACGGTTATGGGGCAAAGAACCTGATTGGTACGTTTTGTCCACCGTTCGCTGTTCTTAACGACTTTTCGCTGCTCAATACTTTGTCATACCGTGATCGTCGTGCTGGTTTGGCGGAAGCGGTGAAAGTGGCCGCCATTCGCAGTACTGAATTTTTCGACTGGCTGGAAAACAACGCGCATTCGCTGAATACCTTTGACGATCAGGCCACCCAGTTTGCCATCGCGCGGTGTGCCGAGCTGCACATTAACCAGATTACGCTTGCCGGTGATCCCTTTGAAACAGGAAACGCCCGCCCGCTGGATTACGGTCACTGGGCGGCACATAAACTGGAAGCCATGAGCCACTATGAATGTCGTCACGGCGAAGCCGTTGCGATAGGGATGGCACTGGATGCTTATTATGCGACAGAGATCGGTCTGTTGAGCCAGAGTGACCAGAAAAGGCTGATTCAGCTGCTGACAGGGCTCGGTTTTTCCTTGTGGCATCCGGCACTGGATCAGTGTGATAAGCAGGGTCAGCCTGTGGTGTTTCAGGGGCTGGAAGATTTCCGACAGCATCTCGGCGGCCAGTTATGTGTCACGCTTTTGTCGTCCGTCGGGGTGGGTGTTGAAGTGCACGACATCGATGCAGACCGGTTGTTTATCGCGTTGCTGGCCCTGAAGCGTGATCATCAGGCTGACATCGCCGCGCAAAGTGAATCGCTCACTTGGTCGGAGGTGGGATGATGCGGCTGCATACCTGGCTGACACTCGGTCGCGCATCCAATCTGCCCAGTGTCTGGAGCAATGTGTTTGCTGCCGCGTTGATCGCGCAGGCCAGCCTGAGCCATGAGGTTGTGGGAAGCGAAGAAGAATGGTTACCGGGCAGTGTGAGCCTGCAGATCATACTCTGGGCCGGTTGCCTGTTATCACTCTCGCTGATGTACCTGGCCGGTATGTTTCTCAATGATGCCTTTGATGCCAATTGGGACAGGCATAATAACAACGCCAGGCCAATTACTCAGGGCAAGGTATCTGCAACTGCAGTCTGGCTCAATGGGTTGGGGATGCTGGTGCTGGGAATGGGCCTGGCAGGCAGTTTGTATCAGCGTACCGTTCCCGAACAGGCTGCATATGGCTGGGTTGCGGTTGGTTTACTGGCGGCTTTAATACTGCTGTATAACCGGGTACATAAGCAGTTCAGACACAGCGCGGTGCTGATGGGCGGATGCCGTTTGGGCGTTTATCTGGTTGCCGCCTTAATGCTGGCAGATATCACCCCTGAGTTGTTTCTCGCGGCATTGGCGCTGTGTCTCTATATCAGCGGAATCACCTATGTCGCCCGTGAAGAACACACCAACAAAGTGTCTCAGTTCTGGTCTGTCGGCTTGCTTTTCCTGCCTGTTATTCTGGTCAGTTTTCTTGGTTATACCTTTCCCTATTTCTGGCTCTATGCCTGCTGCCTGAGTCTGTATTTGCTTTATACCATGCAGCGATGCCTGTTCACTCCGCACAAAAATGTGCGGGGCTTTATCGGCGGGCTGCTTGCTGCTGTACCGCTGCTGGATGGCTTAATGCTTGCCAGTATGAATTTGATTCTGCCCAGCCTGTTGTGCGTGGCGGTGTTTTTCATCATGCCTGGTTTACAGAAGTGGATACAGGCAACCTGATCGTGTGAGACCAAGTCATGCATTCACGACGTTTCGATACTCCGCTCAGTCCCTTTTCACCCGATGCACTGCAAAGTGAGCTGGCGGTAGCGCTGACCCCTGAAGCCCGAACCTGGCTGCAGGTCGCCAGAGATAAAATTCTCGGCACCCAATCCGTGGAGGACGCGGTATCTGCTTTACTGCTCACCAGTGCCATGGCGCGGCGAAAGCTGGGAGAGCAGGCGCTGCCTTATCAGCCGGAAGGTACAGATTGGCAGGTTGATCAGGCCGGGCGTCTGCTTTTGTTACTGACATTGAGAACCATAGTGCCTGCGGCGAACTGGAGTGATGTGCTGTTCTCTGCCTATCGCCAGTTTGACGAAAACGAGAAGATTGTTGTTGTCAGGGCACTGGACTGGCTGTCCAGCCATCACGAACTGAACCGGATTGCGCACGAAACAGCCCGTACCAATGATGTGAATCTGTTCGCGGCACTGGCGCTTAACAACGCCTACCCGGTGAAGTATTTCAACGAGCGGGCGTTTCATCAATTAGTGCTCAAAGCGCTGTTTCTTGATTTGAATATTGAATCAGTCAGAGGGCTGCCACTGCGCCAGTCGGCTGAACTGACACAACTTTGTGCGGATCTGGTGCAGGAACGACTCCTGGCTGAACGCGAAGTCCCCGAGTCTGTCTGGCTGGGGATGCGCTTTCGGTATTTGTCCGACAGTGGCAAAGATACCTATATGGGTTTTGTCTTTTCAGAATCTGACGCTCATCAATACTACACCTTGCTGGCACTGGCCAATAATGGTGCGCAGGATTGCCCGGATCCGTTCTGGCAAAGGCTTTCAGCAAGGCATTCATCGTCGCTTACCAGCGAGGTTCAACAACTGATTGACCATCTTCTGACTGCGTCTCGCTTTGGCCATTCTCAATCGTTTTCTTCACTAACCGGGTACTTCAATCATGACATATTTTGATCCGCATATTCATATGGTGTCTCGCACCACGGACGATTATCAGCGTATGTACGCCGCCGGTATTGTCGGTGTTATTGAGCCGGCTTTCTGGCAGGGACAGCCACGGACTTCTGTGGGCAGTTTCATTGATTACTTTGACACCTTGTTAGGCTGGGAAAGGTTCAGGGCCAGCCAGTTTGGTATCCATCATTACTGCACCATGGGACTGAACCCCAAAGAAGCCAACGATCTGGAACTGGCGAACGAGGTCATGGCGGTACTGCCACGCTTTCTGGCAAAAGACGGTGTGGTTGCCGTTGGTGAGATCGGCTACGACGATATTACGCCTGAAGAAGAGCTGTTCATGGCGGAACAAATGCAGCTCGCGATGGAGTTTGAACTGCCGGTACTGGTTCACACCCCGCACAGAGACAAAATAGGCGGTACGAAACGCACCATTGCCTTGATCCGTGAAGTGGGTATTCCTGAACACATGGTCATTATCGATCACCTGAATGAACAGACGCTGCCTCTGGTGATGGAAACCGACTGCTGGCGTGGCCACTCTATCTACCCCAATACCAAGATGTCTGAACACCGTATGGTTGCGCTGCTGAAAGAGTACGGACTGGAAAAAATGGTGGTGAACAGTGCCGCAGACTGGGGATGCAGTGATCCGCTTAAAGTGCCGAAAACAGGCGCAGCGATGCGGCAGGCGGGGTACAGCGATGCGGATATCACCAAAGTGCTGTTTGATAACCCGATAGATTTCTTTGCTCAAAGCGGACGTATCAGCAAAGAAGACGTCAGTGTCCCCATCAGCGTTGATCAGACCAGATTGTGGGAATCCAATTCGGCGCTGCGCGGGCAAACACCGATAGTCGAAAGCTGATTACAGTCCCAGAAATCAAATCACAAGGAGTGGTGTGCATATGTGGCGACGGAGTGAATTGACTTACTGCAGCAATCTCCATCCAGGCGAGCAACTGGCCGATGTGGAAGAGAATCTGGCCCGGTATTTTTCCCGTGTGATGGCCAGGCGCGCTTTGTCTGAGATGACAAGCGGCCTTTGGCTCAGTGCCGCCGCTGCCAGTACGTTACAGTTGCCTGAATCGTTAAAAGCGTTCAGAGAAACCCTTCAGCGACACGGTGTTGTACTGACCAGCCTGAACGGATTTCCCTATGGAAACTTTCATCAGACCAAGGTGAAAGAGGCGGTGTATCTGCCAGACTGGAGTGAACCGGATCGGTTGAACTACACCTGTCAGCTGGGCGTGATTCTGGCAAGCTGCCTGCCTGAGTCAGTTTCGCAGGGAACGATTTCGACCTTACCTTTAGGCTACCGGCACCGATGGAGTGAGGAAAAGCAGCAAAGGAGTATTGAACAGTTATTACGGCTCAATGCCGAACTGGCTGTGCTGAAAGAGCTGGAGGGCAAGCACATAATGGTATGTCTGGAGATGGAGCCCGACTGTGTGCTGGAAACTACATCGCAGCTGATCGCGTTTTTCTCGGCGCTGACGGCCGCCAATGGCGGATATCCGGCGCATCTGGGCGTGTGTTTCGATGTGTGTCATCAGGGCGTGATGTATGAAGATAGCTATGATGCCTTACGCCGTATCACTGAAGCCGGTATCACCATAGGAAAAATCCAGATTTCCAATGCGTTTGAAGTGGATATGCAAAGTTTGCAGGATCCCGTGTCAGATGTGCCCGAGTTGCTGGCTGAATTTGCCGAAGCGCGCTATCTGCATCAGGTAAAAGCCTGTCGGCCGGACGGAAAAATTATCGCTGTGCCGGATTTGTCTGAGGCATTAGCGTCAATGTATATGGCGCGCACCGGACTTAACGATACAACGAGCTGGCGGGTGCATTTTCATATACCGCTCAGCTTTTCATCCTGTATACACCCGGCGATCAAGCCCTTGCACGGCACACTCAATGGTGTTTTTCAGTTCCTTGCTGACTATCAGGACGTCGTGAAGCCCTGTCTGGAAGTCGAAACCTACACCTGGGATGTGTTGCCCGCAGCCCTGCAGCCTCAGGATGATGATGCCCTGATTGACGGTATAACCGGCGAATTGCACTGGCTGGAACAGCAGTTGGCCGACAGAGGGTTGTTACATCATGACTAAGCCCTTAATCGTGATCAATATTGTCGGGCTCACACCTGCTTTGCTCGGTGAGCACACGCCTAAGCTGAATGCGCTGGTTAATGACGGCATCATGTTACCCATGCAAGGGGTGTTTCCCGCGGTGACGGCAACGGCGCAGGCCACCATGCTGACAGGACTGTCGCCCGGTGAGCACGGCATTGTGGGCAACGGCTGGTATTTTCGCGAACTGGCAGAAGTGAAATTCTGGCTGCAACCCAATCAACTGGTTCAGGGCGAGAAAATCTGGCACAAACTTAAACGGGACAATCCCGGACTGAAATGCTCGCAACTGTTCTGGTGGTACAACATGTATGCGGATGTCGACCATGCGATCACGCCGCGTCCGCATTACCCTGCCGATGGCCGCAAAATTCTGGGCCTGTATTCAGAACCGGCGCAGCTTCATCAGGAAATCGAAGCCAGAGTCGGCACGTTTCCTTTTTTTAATTTCTGGGGGCCGACGGCCGATATCCGATCCAGCCGCTGGATAGTCGATTGCGCCATGCTCGAATTCACACTGAACCGTCCGCACCTCCAATTGGTGTATTTGCCGCATCTCGACTACAACCTGCAGCGTTTAGGGCCGGACTCACCGGAAATTGCCAAAGATCTGGCAATGATCGATCACGAAGCCGGACGTTTGCTTGAGTTTGCCCGTGAGCAGGGTGCCGATGTCATGGTGGTTTCTGAATACGGCATTACTCAGGTCAGTCAGTCGGTGCCGGTCAATCGCCTGTTACGCGAAGCCGGTTTATTGCGTGTCCGAGAGTCACTGGGCTGGGAACTGCTCGATTGTGGTAGCAGCCGCGCTTTTGCCGTTGCAGATCATCAGGTTGCGCACGTGTATGTCAAAAATCCGGCTGACCTTTTTGCCGTGAAATCTCTGCTGCAGGCACAACCTGGCATTGAGCAGGTGCTTGACGGCCAGGAGCAGCAAGCATTTGGCATTGCTCATTCCCGCTCGGGAGAGCTGGTGCTGATCGCTGAGCCGGGCTGCTGGTTTAATTATTACTACTGGCTGGATGACAGCAAAGCCCCTGACTTTGCCCGTACTGTGGATATCCACCGCAAACCCGGCTACGACCCGGTAGAACTGTTTGTCGACCCTACGATTCGTTTCGTCAAACTGAAAATCGCCGCCCGATTGCTACAGAAAAAACTCGGGCAGCGCATGCTCATGGACGTCATTCCTCTGGATCCTTCTCTGGTGAAAGGCAGTCACGGGCGTTTGGCCGAGCGGCCAGAAGATGGACCGATATTCATTACCAATAATAAGCAGATGTTAGACCGGTTGAATAAGCCGGATTGTCTACCCATGCAGCAAGTCTGTGGTCTGTTGCAACAGCACTTTCAATAGCGAGGCAATATGAGCTACTTAAATAACTTGCGGATGGTGTTTTCCGGCCGGTTTCAGTCGGACGTATCGACCGTCAATAATGATGTGCGTCATTTCGATGTCGACAAGTTCGTACCTGAGTATCAGGAGTACGGCCCGGGTGCGACCAATGGCTGGTGGAATCCCTGTGGTTCCGGTGCGTTTCGTTTGATCGACTGCAGAGTAACGCAGGTCGGCTATCAGGACGGTACAACCACCAGTGACCCGGCGAAAGATCCTGTCATCGGTATGCTGCTGGGCGGTTCCAATGATCTGGTCAGTGCCAAAATGGTGGATCTGGATCCCCAGATGCAGATGGTCTCTGAAATCTGGGGGCTGACCATGAGGCTGACGGACGGAAAGACGCCTGATTTCGTGGCAGGACGTTTTTTACCTGCGCCATTCCGTGACATTTTATTCGGCAGGCAGCAGGGAGGTGGTGCTGGCGATCAGGCCGCCACGGCGATTTATCAATCGGTACTGGAGGATCTGAGCTGGGTTGATAGCAGCCACTCACCCTTTCTTCAGCAGTTGAAGGCAATGGCAGAGCAGGTTGGAAAATTGTCTGTCCGCATGATGCTGTACAGCTACAACATGGATCATAAGAATCCGGACTTTACCATTGGTCGCGTCAGCGGGGTGATTGGCCCGGCATTAGATTATGAGCCGGATACCTTTGTGCTCGGGCGTCGTTTTGCGCCAGCCAACGGCGAGAGCACGACGCAGAATATTAATTTCTTTAATGCCCAGGTGGATGCCACCAACCGCAACCTGTGCGTTGACTTCAGTAATGCGTTGCCGCTGTCGGGTACTGATGGCGCCTTTGTTGATCTTGGCAAGATGCAGCTGGTGGTATTAGAACCGCCTTTTGAGAACATCAAAGAAGGGGACACACAGCTAATCTCTGGCAATCAGTTTATTCCGATTGGCGGTGCGATCCCTTATCTGACACCGGACTGGCTCAATGCTGAAGGGGCCTTGTTCAATGTGACTGATCTTGACCCGACCCTGCTTCAGAAAATACAGTGCCAGCCGCTGGCCTTGCTGAGCACGAACAACAACGGCGTGCTGATCCGGGAAACGGCAGAAGGGCTGCTGGTGCGGGCCGATCAGGTTGTCCATCGCTTAAATCCGGCTGTGCCTGTGTCGGTCGATCTCTATGCGTCCCGCTATGGCATCCCTGCTGCCGGAGAAAAGATTGCCGTGACGCTGCAGCCACCGGCAAAAGGTATGGGCGGCGGCGGCCCGCAACCGGCAGATGTGCCTATTCCTGTCATCAACATCCCGGCGTCTGCCATTGCTCTCGGCCAGACAGTTGCCACCGACGCACACGGCAAGGCGCATTACGGTTACAAGGTTTCAGCGCCGGGTAATCCCAGAGAGTATATCGACGGCCAGGTGTACTTACTCAGTTACACACCGGTCAGTGATCCGGGTTATATCCAGCAGATGTTTGATTTCATTGCCAATCTGGTCTTTGACAAATTTACCGTGCCCGATAAACCCACCTGGGATGACATCAAGCCCATTATGAGTCAGTACAACAACCTGTACCCGATCATGGGCCGTATGCTGGTTAATCTCAGCAGTTACGATTCTATGGTGAGATTCCGCAATCTGCTGGAACTGGCTTTCTCCCGCGAGCAGAGCGATCCGAATTATATGCCTGTCACCCGTGATCTTTCCGAGCCTAAGCGACAAATGGTGCTCAAGTGGCTGTGCGAGCAGGATGCCAACGGTAATTATCTGCTGCGAAGAGGGCAGAACGACGCGCCTTTACCTATTGAGCCCTGTGCCTCTTGTGAAATCAGTTCGCCACTGGCAAAAGCCAGCCTGGAAGCGGAATCATCACAAGATGTCAAAGGTTCAAAAGAACTGGCCGCGGAGCAGTATCGCCGCAACCTCACTCAACAAGATTAAGGGCGGGTACGAACATGTTGAAACTCAAAAGACAAATCATTGATAAAATCCACGACATTTCCGAAGTGAGCGAATTGCGTGAGTATCTGCAAAGCGCGATCGAGCTTGAACACGCCACTGTGCCGGTGTATCTGACCGGGATGTTTTCGCTGAAACAGGCGCAGAATGTCGAAGCCAGCAACATAGTTCGCAGTGTTGTGATCGAAGAAATGCTGCACATGAGTATCGCCTGTAATGTGCTCAATGCAATTGGCGGTGCGCCGCAAATCAACAAGCCCGATTTTGTTCCGACCTTTCCTGGTCCGTTGCCAATGGGAGTGGGCGAAGACAGAGGGCTAATTGCCACCCTGGCACCTTTGACGAAAGAACAGGTGAAAACCGTGTTCATGGCCATCGAAGAGCCGGAAAATCCCATTGATATACCTGTTAGCAGTTTGCTTCAGGCGGATGCCAATTACGCCACGATTGGTGAGTTTTATCAGGCGATCATCGACAAGATCGTACAATTGGGAAACAGCATTTTTACTGGCGATCCCAGCCGCCAGCTGGCCGACACCAAGTGGTTTCCTTCGGATGAATTGTGGGCCGTGACGGATGTGGAAACAGCCTGTCGCGCACTGGAATTGATTGTTGAACAGGGTGAGGGCAGCAGTAAATCCCCGACGGATGAAGAAGGCGAACTGGCACATTATTACCGTTTTGCCGAAATTTATTATGGTAAGCGCCTGGTCAAAGACGCCAGTTCACCGGTCGGCTGGTCATTTAGCGGCGAACCCGTGCCGCTGAATCCGGAGGATGTGTATAACCTTAAACATAATGCTAAGGCGCAGGATTACCCTGAGGGCAGTACGGCCCGGCGCTACGCGGATCAAACCAATTACACCTACTCTTCTTTGCTGAACTCACTGCATCACACCTTCAACGGTGAGCCGCAGCAGCTGGATCATGCCATGGGGCTGATGTATGAACTGCGATTAAGTGTACAGAAAATGGTCACGATTGACTTAGGCAATGGCGAGTTTGCCGCACCGCCATTTCAGTATGTCGCAACCAACGTGTGAGGCTGGTGTATGACGAATCCGTTTGTTTTCCACGAGATTGTCACGCCAGCACCCTTTGACCTCAGCCATTTTTATGGCGAGGTCTTTGGCTGGCAGTTTCAGCGTATTGATGATCAGGGAACATTGTACGCAATCCGTTCTCCGACACCGGGCTGCGCGCCGGTTGGTCTGCTGACAAAAACCTCGGACGAGCCGGGTTTTTCCCAGAACACACTGTTTTATATTCAGGTTGAGGAGATAGATACATTTTTGCCAAAAGCGGTATCGCTTGGCGCTCAGATCGTGATGCCTGCAATGGCTTCTTCTCTCGGAGAATGGCAGTACCGCCTGGCTGTGCTGTGTGATCCGCAGGGTAACCACTTCGGTGTGATGGAGCCTGTGACCCGAGCCGGGCAAGTGGTTGCGCTTCCCGGAACGCCTTTTGATTTCAATGAAATAGTAACCGCATATCCTACGGAGCTGGTCGCGCGCTTTTATCAGCCCTTGTTTGACTGGACGATTGAGTTGACGGGCTCTTCGGAAGCGCCATTTTATACCATCAGCACCGGCCGGAACGCGACACTGAGCGGCGGTATTGCGAAAGTCAGTGAGCTGCCCGGGTTTAATTCCTACGCCGGCTTTTATATCCGGGTGGACGATATAGCCCTCAGTTTAGAGAAAATTGGCATGATGGGCGGTGAAGTGATCATGCCGGAAGTTACTGTGCCATTAGGGGATGAAAGGGTATCTATTGCCATGTTCAGCGACCCGCAGCGAAACCAGCTGGGATTAATTCGCCGGATTCAGGGAGCGAAGCCATGAGTTCATTTCGTATCGAAAGAGAAGATTTGCTGCTAGGTGGCCGGATTTTCGGTGCCTTCACTGTTGGCGTCTTGAGTCCTGGGGCTTTGGCTGCCGTCGTCTTGAGTTCTGGCGCTTTGGCTGCCGTTGTCATGAGTAGCACCGTTTTGGCTGCTGGCAATGATGATGCCCCGGATGTGTATTTCACTATGGGTGTGCATAATGACTTTGGCTGTCAGCCAGCGTCTAAATGCCTGCCACAGCGTCAGGCGGGTGATCCGAGTGATCCTCAGTACCCGGAATACTGGATAAGCGACTGGACAATGTTTCGGGTGTTCCAGAACTATGCAAACAATCCGCCTCCTTATACCAATCCCCCTGCCACACTAAGTCAGAAGGATTACACGGTTTCATACGGTACGACCTATTACGACAGTACATACCGGCCAGCAGACGGCGATGGCGAAGGGGCGATGATGGAGCAGTACCACAAATACTGCCTGCCCATTTTCCCGATAGAAAATAACAATTATTCTTGTTCGTTTGTGTCTCTCGGAAACAAGGCGTATTTCCTGACCTATCCGGAAGACAGGCCAGCCGATATGCCGGAGTGCTGTCTGTTCTCGCCGCAAAATCATCCGCCGCGACGGGATTTTATCAAACACTTACCCTATAGCGCGAACCGAAGCACACTATTGAATGGCTCAATCCAGGCCTATGCACTTACCCTGCAAGGGCCAGAACCTATCTTGTTTGGTTATGCGTTCAACAAAGCTCTGTCGCCTGACGCCGCGACCGGCGAATGGTACAGACATCCGCAGTCTTTTTACTTTTCGGGAGATTCGCAAACAGCAAAAGCACCGATTGTCAGCCAGAACTACACCAGTTTTCGTAAACAGCGGCCTCAGGCTGCAGATACCTGGGATAAAGTCGGCCAGATGTGTACGGCGCAACCTTTACCCAAGTGTCAGTTGTTTACGTATCAGGAGCAACAGGACAACAAAGCATTGCAGGCCGTTCCGGCAAAACGCGGCGCAGGTGTCTGGAGTGATTTGAAAGCGCCACGCCTCAAACCCTCGGGTGATTGAAGAGCCAGAGAATGTAACAGGACAGGTGAGAATATAACGGGACAGGCACTTTTGTGTCATGGCGCCGAGCAGAGCCGTCGGCCGTCAAAGACTGGCACTCTTGGGTCGATTTCTGTAGTGCACGTATTCTGATGTTAACAGAGCAATCCCGGATAGGATTGCTCTTTGTCTTAGCGGGGGAATGACTTCAGTAAGGGAATATCAATCAGATAGCGGCAGTCGCCACTTCTGCCTGGCATTCAGCATCAACCAGGTAGTTGGTTTGGTCAAATTCCTGCCATGAACCTGTCGCTGCGCCATCAATAACCAGAATAGAGACAAGGCCGTAGTCGATGAAAATACCCAGCAGTGTGGTGGCATCAAAAGATTTAGACACTGGGATCACCGACTCGCAACCGTTTTCTTCTACACGGATTGTGTATTCTTCTTTCTTTTTAAAAGAGGTCAGCACCTGGCCCTGGCCCATATAGCGCTCATTGACATAAATTTTCGCATTTGGACTTTTACTGCGAATGCTGACTTCCTGGCTGGTGCCGCTAAACATGGCCGCACAGCCATTCAGCATGAACAGAGCGATAAATAAACAAAACAGCTTTTTCATTGTTTACCTTGGGTTTGTGAGTGGTTAAAAGGGATACGACAGAAAGGGGCGTATCAAAAAGATAATTCACCAAAAACTAATCTAAGTGGCTGGCGAAAATGTCGGACGGGATTGTACATGAAATACAATAAACTAGAAGCGATTTTGTGAATAACCCTATCAATATCAGTGCTCTATATGGATTTTCTGTTATACGGATAGAAGCTGTTTTATTTCGATTTATTGCTTGGCTATTCAAAGTGGAAGCTGTAAAAAGTAAAGGAGAACCTTTTGAAAAAGGCTGGATTCTTTATAAGCGCAGAACAAAAGAGGGCAGGCAGAATAATGGTGGGCCTGAATTAAAAATATGATGTGACTAATTATTCTTTTTTAAAGCATCGCAATGATCAGGTTTTGTCAGTCAGGACAGACAGCTTTAGTCTGCCCTGACTGATTTGCGCTTCTTTAATTCATCTTCATCGGTTCAGCTACCTGCGCTGATCGTGCATCGGATGCCGTATTCTGTGCTGCGGCTGGGCTTCTGGCATAGTGCCATTCGCGAAAATCACTGCCGGTTGGCGCTTGTGAAACGCGCAATCCGAACTCGGGCAGTACGGCATACAGGTGATCAAAAATATCCGACTGAATCTGCTCGTATTCCACCCAGACAGTGGTATTGGTAAAGCAGTAAATCTCCAGTGATATCCCTTCATGAGAAGGCGGCAACTGGCGCACCATCAATGTCATGTGTTGATGAATATTAGGGTGCTGGCGAAGGTAGCGTTCCAGATACGCACGAAAGCTGCCAAGGTTCGTTAAGCGACGGCCATTGATGCGGCAGCCTAAATCCGACTGCTTTTGTTCGTTGTACTGATTGATCTCTGCCACTTTATGCTTGATGTAAGGTTCGAGCAGCTGGGCTTTTTCCAGATAGCGGATCTCACTGTCGGCCAGAAAATGTACGCTGGTGGCGTCAATCAGCACGCTGCGTTTAATACGGCGTCCCCCCGACTGCTGCATGCCTTTCCAGTTCTTAAACGAATCAGAAATCAGCGCGTAGGTCGGAATCGTTGTAATGGTTTTATCCCAGTTCTGCACTTTCACTGTGGTCAGACTAATATCAATCACATCACCGTCGGCGCCGTATTTCGGCATTTCCAGCCAGTCCCCCACACTAAGCATTTTATTGGCGGATAACTGGATGCCCGCAACCAGCCCCAGGATGGGATCTTTAAACACCAGCATGATCACCGCGGTCATCGCACCCAGACCGCTGAGCAGTATGACCGGAGATTTGCCGATCAAAATAGAGGTGCTCAGCAGGGCCGCAACTACAAAAAAGATGATTTTCAGACTCTGCGAAATGCCTCGCAACGGCATATTGCGGCCAGCCTGCGTGCGGCCTAACAGCACTTCAATAACACCCAGTACCGCGTAGAGTGTCAGCAAGCTGTACAGCACGATCCACAGTGACGTGAAGGTTTGCAAAATCTCATACACGGCACTGTCACCAGACAGCCATAACTGCGTTTGCACCGCAATCACTATGCCCTGAATCAGCAAGGCAAACCGGCTGAAGAGTTTCTTGCCAAATACCGCCTGATGCCAGAGCGTTTCGCTGTGCCCGGTGAACCGGTTCAGCCACAGAATCACACCGCGGTGCAGTATGAAATGAATCACGACAGAGATACCGGCGATCAACCCCAGCACCTCGCCGAGATCTATCAGTTGATCAACATTAATATTGTGAGAAGTAAACCATTCAGTAAGCATGAAAAATAGTGCTGCCATTAATCCCAAACAGGCCGCCAATGTAGCATGGATAGCGGCTTTTCAACATGAGGGAGAATGTTAAATCTGGGTGGGGGAGGGTAAGTGGACAAAGGGTACAGCTAAAAATTGGAGGAGATATCCAAGCGCAATATGGGGAGTGGGCGTTGACCTGAAACGTCGCAAGAGTGCGCAGAACTAATAATCCAACATTCTAGAAAGTCGATGAGTTCATCAAAGGTAAAGGGCTCTTCTTTAAGCAATGAACATTCCCAAACAGTTAAATGGCGCCATCCTAATTTTTTGAGTTCTGCACGTGCTCTTCGATCTCGAATGATGTTTTGAGCAAATTTTAAACGCCAATATGCAGTGTTGGTCTTCGGAATTTGTCCTTTATCGCATGGGTGATGGTGCCAAAAGCAGCCATTAACAAATATAACAGCTTGATATTTAGGCAGCACGATGTCAGGGCTTCCGGGTAAATACCTATCGTGAAGGACGTAACGGAATCCTCTAGAGAAAAGCGCTTTTCTTAGTTTCTGCTCTAGTCGGGTGTTCTTTGATTTAAAAAGGCGCATGTTCGGCATGTTCGGAAGCTATAGTGTGTGCAACTACTTATAGAATAGCCTTTCATGACAATGAAATGATGCCACTAAGAAGCTCTGCGAAGGAAAGTTTGAGTGGAGGTTGCACTCTATCTTGATGCTTCGTATTAAGAGGGCGGGTTTGGCTATGTTTGTTGAATGATATTTTTGTTAGTGCATATTGGAATCCAAGGTTGAACAGATATCAAGCACTTGACTTTTTTGAGGTGGTGAATTCGAGGTTCGGCTGTATAATCAGGCCGATTTTTGATTATTTTTGAGTGTTTTGTGTTCATGAAAGCAATTGATTTATTCGCAGGAGCTGGTGGTTTTTCGTTAGCCGCGCATCAAGCTGGTGTTGACGTTATTGCAGCTGTTGAGTTTGATCAAAGTGCAGCAAAAACTTATCAAAGAAATCTGGTAGATCGCCTCCACGTACCCACAAGAGTGTATCCGGCAGATATTAACACCATAAAGATTCCTGAATTTATGGATGAGCTCGGAATTCGGGAAGGAGAGCTTGATCTTTTGTTAGGTGGTCCCCCTTGTCAGGGATTCTCCGGTCACCGGTTGGGGGATAGTTCTGTCAATGACCCACGCAATCAACTGTTAATCAAATACTTTGACTTTGTACATGCATTGAAGCCGAAAGTCTTTCTTGTTGAAAACGTACCAGGCTTGCTTTGGAAGCGTCATGAGAAGCATTTGAATAAATTCTTGGGCTTAGCAAGTAAGAACGGCTACAAAGTCATTGGCCCGAAACGAATCAACGCGAAAGATTATGGCGTCCCTCAAAATCGTATGCGTGTTTTCATCCTCGGTGTGCGTGAAGATGTTCAATTAGAGAATCTTCAATGGCCACCAAAAGCAACGTATTTTAAGCCAGGTACAGAGCAGCCTTCATGGTTAACAGCTTCGACTGTATTTGAAAAGCCGCATCAAAGAGAGATAGATCGCCTTTTTGAACGTTTCATCACCAAAGATGGTATGGAACATGATGAAGCTCGGAAGATCATTGATTCCCTTGAATTTGGAGAGCCTGTCCTTTCTAAAGAGGATGATCCTTGCGCATTCCATATGAATCATACGCCTGAGTTGGTTCGTCGGTTTTCTAGAATGGGGCCTAATGGCAGTCGTGATGAATTTGACGAGCAACTACCCTGTCATAGCAATGGACATTCTGGTCATAAAGATGTTTACGGGCGAATCAGATACCATCTGCCGGGCCCAACAATGACGACTGGTTGCAATAACCCATCAAAAGGGCGTTTTGTTCACCTGTGGTGTCACCACGGAATCACTTTGCGGCATGCTGCAAGGTTCCAAACCTTTCCAGATGATTACATTTTCCACGGAACGGCTACTGAGCAAGCTCGCCAGATAGGGAACGCCGTACCTATAGAACTTGGTAAGCATCTCATAACAGAGATATGCAGTAGATTGAATTAAAAAAAGTGCCTACAATGATAGGCACTTTTTTTTATGTCTAGCATTTGATATGACCGCAGAATCTAAAGAAAAAAAATTTCATTTCAAAGCCCAAGCAAGGACAGTTGATCACTTAGGCAGAGGGCAAATAGCTGATGCCCCCACCGCTGTCAGTGAGCTTTGGAAAAACTCCTACGATGCCTACGCGCGTGATGTTGCTCTACATTTATTTGATGGTGACATTAAATGCGGTGCCATTATAGACAATGGTTGCGGTATGACATTTGATCAACTAAGTAACAACTGGCTTACCATTGGTACGGCTTCAAAAGCAAAAAAGCAGTTGTTAAATGACGAAGATCGTTTTGGTCTTGAGAACCGTTTTACTCAAGGAGAAAAGGGAATAGGCCGATTATCTACTGCTTTCCTTGCGCCTGTTACCCTCATAGTTACCAAAAAAACTAATAGTAGCTACACAGCAGCATTAATTGATTGGCGTTTATTTGAAAATACCTACTTAGCTTTACATGAAATTGAAGTACCGATACAAGAGTTCGATAGCCTCTCTGAATTACCAGAACTTTGCCAATCGCTGCAGGCTGACTTGTTAGATAATTTTTCCAATAGTGCAGCTTGGGTTGATTTTTCAACAGATGAAGAAGATGAATTCAATAAGCATATAAAATCAAATGCTGGCTCTTCTTTTATTTCAACACAAAATAAAATTCAAAACTTTTGTAAAGAATTTCAGTTCAAAGAGAAATTTTTATCTAGTTGGGATAAGATTTTAAACAAGGTGCCAGAAGAAGATGGTGGCGTTCATGGTACAGCCCTTTTTCTATTTGATTTGAATCGAGACTTAGAACTCCTTACTAATCGTGGGGATTTAGACCGAGATGCAGAAGAGTATAAGGCTATTGAAAAAGATTTAGTCGATACCCTACGAGCCTTTGTTGATCCTTTCAATCGAAATGTTGATAATGAGGGTTTTGAGGATGAATATAACGAAAGGGCTCAAAAAGAAGATAAGTATACGTTTCGATATGAAATAAAAGCATTTGATAATACTAATCAAAATAGTGGAAACGTGAGGGATATTCTCCTCTATAAAGATGTTTTTAAATATCATGAGTTTTCTCAGCTAGAACATAAAGTTGAAGGTGTTGTTGATGAAAAAGGCTGGTTCCGTGGCTCGATAACAGCATTTGGTGTTGTTTACCCTCATGTGAATATTCCATGTCGCTCTTCAGGTATGGCTGCATTAACTAAAACAGGCTTATTTGGTATTCAAATGGGCACATTTGAGTTAGAAGCATCAAAGTCGACACATGATAAAACTAAGATTGATGAGCTAAAAGAGCAGGCTGAGAAGTATTCTGGTTTAATGATTTTCCGAGATGGATTACGTGTTCTACCTTATGGTAGGGTCGATAATGACTTTTTTGAAATAGAAGAGCGAAGAGGTAAAAATGCAGGTCGTTATCATTGGGCTAGTCGTCGAATTTTTGGGAAAATATCACTACATCAAGAACAAAACCAAAGGCTAAAAGATAAAGCTGGGCGAGAAGGCTTTATTATAAATCAAGCAGCAAGAGAATTAAAGACTCTTGTAAAGAACCTTTTGATAATACTGGCAGACAAGTATTTTGGCGGTAAATCAGATAATCGTCAGGTAATGCTTGAGCAGTTAGAAAAAGATAAAAAGAAACAAAAGAAAGCACAGAGATCTTCTGCAAAAATAAATTTAACTAATTTTACAAATGCATTGTCAATTAATGAGCCTATGCTTAATGAGCAGGTCCAATTAGCTAAAAAATTGCAAAAAGAGTTAGATTCAGATATTCAGATATCACTTAATAACTTAGATGAAATAATCAATAAAGTTGACTTAATAGAGTCACTCCGCACAAATCTTAAAACTCCGAATAAACCTGCAAAGCTTAGTGATTCTATAGAAAACCAATATCGTACATACCGCGACCTGTTTGCCGAACTAAGCGAACTGTTGCAAACTTGCCGACAGCGGTTAAATCAGCTTGAAGTTCAGAGCCAGCGTTTTTCTCCAATTCAAAGTGCTGATAAAAAGTATAAGAGTAGCGAAGCAGCATTAACAAGAATGGTAAACCGTTATAATGGAACGATTAAAAGCAAGTTAAATGATGTAAATAAATTTTGGGAACAAGAAGCTCGTAATGATCGTAAAGCCTATGAAAGTGAAGCTTTATTAGTACTAGACGGTGTGACAGAAATGAGTGATGCGGTTCAAGTGTTAAATACACTTGACTCAATTTATACTTCCCTTGCAGATGACATGTCCTATAAATATGAGTCTTTCTTACAAGCTTTGGATAAATTAGAACAAGGGATAGATCTTGAATCTGCCTTTGGTATTGCAGAGGAAGAAAGAGCGAATGCTGAGCAAGAAGTTAATCAAATTCGTTCACTTGCTCAGTTGGGGATTAGTTTTGAAGTGTTAGCTCATGAGCTTCATGACCAAGATCAGGCTATAACTCGTTCACTTAATTCTATGAGTAGCGATGCCAAACAGCAAATTGGCTTTAAGAATGCGATGAAAGCTCATAGGCAATTTACAGAATATTTGCGCTTCCTATCTCCACTTAAACTATCTGGTTATCAATCTCGTGATGAAATCTCGGGTAAAGAGATAATCAAGAATATTGAAGTTTTCTTTCGAGATAGATTTATACGACAGAACGTAGAGTTAGTAATTGGCGAAGCTTTCAAACGTATGACGGTGGTGGATGTACCTTCACGTATTCATCCGGTGTTTATAAACATCTTAAACAATGCACTATATTGGGTAGGGTTAGCAGAGTCTCGTCTAATAAAAATTGATATTATTGATGACTTGGTGGTCATAGCAAACAGTGGGCCAGCAGTCGACCAAGATGATATAAAACGTTTGTTTGAGCTTTTCTATAGCAGAAGGTCGAATGGTAATGGTGTTGGTTTGTATCTTTCAAAACAAAATCTTTCGGTAGCACGCCATAAAATTTGGTATGCAGAAAATCTAGAACATAAACTGATTCAAGATGGTGCTAACTTTGTAATTCAATTTCGTGGAATGGAAATAAAATAATGGAAAAATCTTATGAAGAACAAATTATCAAGACCTTCCGCGATGATGCGATAAAATCAGTATTACTGGTTGATGATGATTTTGTTCCATATGAAAGTCTAGTACATGAATTTTTGACTCTAACATCAGAGATTGAATCACTTTCAATTTCTACTGAAGGGAATGCCGATGAAGCTATTACTTTGGAAGAAGGTCAGTCTGTTGTCGATAATAAATTAGAGATATTTAGAATAATAACCACTACAAAAAATAAAATTAAAAACTCTGAAACAGCGAAGGAGTTTACAGAGTTTTTTCATCGAGATAAGCGGATATGTGACGTAGAAGAACGGACTGATAACTTAGACTATGACAAAGTAAGAAAAAGTGACTTAATAATTTTAGATTATCACTTAGAACCAGGCGCTCCTGTGCCTGCCGCTTCTTCTTTAGATCTGATTTCTAAGTTGAGCGATAGCAGGCATTTAAATATGGTCGTTATTTTTACTAATGAGCCACTTAAGCAGGTTTGGTTAGAGGTTGCGACTGTCCTTCGTGGTACACACAACAGTGATCCTGAAATATTTTTTAATGATAAGGCATTAAATAATGAGTGGATGGTTAACTCTAACGAATGGGAGTCTTATTGGGCCAATATAGTAAGCAGAAGCCACGAAGTTGCTTTCCTTTGCAAAGGAGATAATATTCCAAAACTTTGGGGTGAAATGAAAGAAGAATGCGAAAATGATCATTGCTCAGCCCCTAGAATTGAGCATGTTAAATATTTGATGGAGAAAGCATTAAACAATCATAACAAGATTGATCAACCTATAACGTCGTTAGAGGTTCATGGAAATGATGGATTATGGATCCAAGCTGGTGATGTATTTGTCGTATTGTGCAGTAAGGTAAAAAATCCAGAGACACAAGAAATTTCTAAACCTCAAGATGTTTGGGATCAAATAGAGAATGCATTAATTGATTGGTACCCGAGCTTCTATCGGGTAGTAACATCACAGCTTCAGAATCAAATTGAAGATACAAACCTATCGATGAAAAAAGCTTTGGCAAAGGGAGAGGTTGATCAAATAGCTGCATTATGGGGCATTGAGCGTTTGCCTAAAGATAAGCATATTGAAGCGTCTAAAGCTCTTATGGCTAACCTATTAGAAGATATCTTTAGTCAATTACAAAATAATAAAGAAGTTGTTGATTTTATTACTAATGTTGCAGCTAATGCTATTTATGAAAAAGAGAAATATATTAGTACTGTAGATGATGCGGATGAAGCACATCTTAGTATTGCACATGCATATAATGAACAATTATCAACTACTCATAACTTCCAGAGTTATATAACTACTGGAACCATTGTGAAAGATGAAAATAATGTTTGGTATTTATGTGTAACACCTAGCTGTAATACAGTACCGACTCAACCTGTACAAGAATTCAAACCTCATCGTCAATTAACATTTGCTAAGTTGAAGCCTGAAGGTGATCTTTCAGAAGTGCTGAAAGAAGCTCATAAATCAATGCATGTTTTTGTTAAGTCCCCAGATGGAAAGCAATTAGTTTTCAGTGTAGTAAAACAAGCCTCTGGTATGCCTGACCTTGTAAAAATTATCGTGAAGAATCATGATAATGGTGAATGGGAAGATGGAGAAAAAAAAGTTGTACTGACTAAAAATGTAACAAAGAAGCAGGTTTCTGAACTACAGTTTGTGGAACGTACTTTTACTCCAATTGCGCAACTTCGTCCTGCGTATGCTGCTCGGTTCCAGAACATTCAAAGTCACTATGAGGGCAGGATTGGTGTTGATTTTGCTTCATTTAATTTAGATGAAATGAAAAGCCAAGCTAATGCATCTTTGACTATACCAGCAGAAACGGCTATGTCAGCTCCTGTAACTTCAGAGCAAGAGGTTATTTCTTCTTCAGAATAGATTAAAACGCATATGTTGAATGTCTCTTTAATGCTGGCCAGTTAAATTTTGGCTGGTATTAAATAGTCACACAATGTGCCGTAAAGTATAAGTCTAACTCGTTATACTTTGGTTTGAGGTTGTTCATAGGTAACCATTCACCAGTGGGGTATTGACTAGCCAGTTGCCAGCCCGAACACATCCGGGTACGGCTGCTTTCGGATAACAGCCGTCACTATATCGCTGATGGTATCCAGCGCTGACATCCCGCGTTTCTTGCAGGTTTCGACCACCGACAGAACCCGTGAGCGGAACTGCTCTCCCCGGTGGGAGCTGGTGCCGAAGCAGATTTTCCGCATGATGACACTGCCCCTCAGGCACCGCTCCGCTTCATTGTTAGTCAGCGGCACGCCGTCATGATTGAGGAAGACCCAAAGCCCGGTTTCGTGTTTCAGGATATAGGCACATCGTCCTGCATATCGTGATGCCGGCACCTGTTCACCTTTTCTGAGCCACGCCGCCAGACGCTTTCTGAGTCTGGCCATTCGGTTGCGCCAGCGGGCCTCATCGATATCGCCGCTTTCATAGCGGTGCTGAAGCCGGAACACGCTGTGACTCAGCAGGACCAGGCGTTTTCCGATAAAGGCGGTCAGCCCTCCGCCGCTGTATTCCGCCATCTGCTTGAGATTTCGGGTCACATGCGCCCAGCAGAACTGGTGGCGGGAGGTATCCAGCCAGTTGTAGCTGGCGCACTGGTCGGTGACGACAACCGCCGGACAGGCTTCATCCAACAGGGACTTGGCGGCGTCCGTGTTCCGGAAGTAGCGGATAGTCTGATACACCGCATCACTGCCGCTGAGCAGCCAAACCCAGCGGTTGGCCGCTTCTCCGTTGCGACTGTGCGTGGTTTCGTCGATATGGATGACAGCGGATTGCTTCACGTGATGGTGAAGGGCCTGGTGCACCGGGGTCAGCATCGCGCTGACCCGGCCCTGAGCCTCAGAGATGGCACCGGTGGAGAAGTGGGTGCCGTACTGGTTGCGGAGCAGAGCCTGTATCTTGCTGATGCTCAGATGGTACTGTCCCGCCAGCACTGTTATCTGGCTCAGAAGCTTAGGTCCCATCTGACCGGAGGGGGCATCGTCAGGCAGGTCCGCCCTTGATGTATGGTTGCAGCACCGGCACCTGCCGTGGAACAGCTGGTACTCGGTGATATCCAGTGTGGCTTTCGGCAGCTCGAAGACCTGATGACGATAGGTCGGAGATGGATTGGGGACGACTTCCCCACCGCATTCCTGGCAACAGGTGTCAGGCAGGCACTGGATAACGGTATCCGTTTCCTTCAGCTCGCTCAGTGGTCTGCGGTGCCCTTCGTGGCCTGGCTGAGCGCCAGCCTGATTTCGGCGACGAGGGCGTTGAGCTTTTGGCGCTCGGCCCTGGCCTGAGGCGTGTCGCTGGCGGGCGTGACGAATTTCTGGAATTCTGTGCCAGTCGGTCTTCATATTCACGAAGTTTGGTCCACAGCTCGCGGATTAGGGCGTTGGCTTCACCAATATTACTCATATTGGGCGGCTCAGCGGTAAAGTGATTTTTCTTTTTCATGGTGCCAGTTTGACAGCCTGGCAGGATCACTCAAGAGGCAAAAGCAGATCAAGAGACGATCATCACTTTATGAGTGTCAATGGGGGGCTGGTGAAGGGTTACGTTCATAGTTCTGTGTCAGCGTAAGTCTCAGATCCACATATTGATCGACCCTGTTTGGGAGGTGGACAGTTTCGTTGGCGAAGCAAGTGATATAGTGACGAAAAAGGCCGCTCAAAAGCGGCCTCAAATACATCGGTAAAACCGAGTTATTCTTTCCCGTACACGTTATTTTCCTGCTCTCGCACACGGATGAAAGTGGTGCGTTTGGTCAGCTCTTTGAGCTTCGCCGCGCCAACGTAGGTGCAGGTTGAGCGTACGCCGCCCATGATATCCTGGATGGTGTATTCCACCGGGCCGCGGTAAGGCAATAGTACGGTTTTTCCTTCAGCGGCACGGTAGTTGGCAACACCGCCGGAATGCTTGTCCATCGCGCTCTGAGATGACATGCCGTAAAATTTCATGAATTGCTGACCGTCTTTTTCAACGATTTCGCCGTTGCTTTCTTCATGGCCGGCCAGCATACCGCCCAGCATCACGAAATCGGCACCGCCGCCGAAGGCTTTAGAGACATCGCCGGCACAGGTGCAACCGCCGTCACCAATGATCTGTCCGCCCAGTCCGTGCGCGGCGTCTGCACATTCGATAATGGCAGACAGTTGCGGGTAGCCGACACCGGTTTTCACGCGAGTGGTGCACACTGAACCCGGGCCGATACCTACTTTGACTATGTCTGCACCCGCCAGAATCAGCTCTTCCACCATGTCGCCGGTGACAACATTACCCGCGCTGATGACTTTATCGGGGAATGCGTTACGGACTTTTTCCACGTACTCGACCAGATGCTCAGAGTAACCGTTCGCAATATCGATGCAGATAAACATCAGATCGTCGGTCAGCGCCATGATGTCTTTGGTTTTCTGAAAATCCGCATCTGATGTACCGGTAGAAACCATGGCGTGTTTGAGTACATCAGCCGGGTTTTCTTTGATGAAACCGTCCCAGTCCTCAACCGTATAGTGTTTGTGAATGGCGGTCATGACATTGTGTTTTGCCAGTGCTTTTGCCATGTCAAAGCTGCCGACTGAGTCCATATTGGCAGCAATAATGGGAACGCCTGACCATTGACGGCCGCTATGCTTGAATGTAAAATCGCGGGTTAATTCAACTTGAGATCGGCTTTTCAGGGTTGAACGTTTCGGGCGAAACAGTACATCTTTGAATCCCAGTTTCAGGTCTTGTTCGATACGCATGGAAGTTCCTTCTTTATCTTCAATGTGATTATCGGATATTGCTCGTCAGGTATGCGCTATTGGCAGATAGCAATTTTCCTGAAGAGCAGGCACAAAAAAACCGGAGCGTTGGCAGACGCTCCGGTTTTCAGCATTATAGGCGCAGTTATTTTTTCTACAAGCCTGAAAAATGCATTTTTTTTATGGTATCCTCCCAAAGATTGCATCCGGATGTTTCCCCCGATTGCTACAATCAGGTGACGTTTTGGCGAATCCTCAAGCACTCAAATCACTTCATAACCAGACGCGGATGACTTCCTGAATCCGAATGTCAAATTTATCATTTTTCTCTTCCAATCTGTTTCAATCCTTGGATAATCCTATGAGTCTCGCTGGCTAAGTGGATCGATTTACCTTGTTTAATAAAAGAAAAACAAAACAGATATTCCCGCTGGATTTCTACGGTGAAGATGGCAGCTGGCGCTTTATTCTGCGGGCTTACTCGTCTGATGAAGTTCTGGATGCTATGTATTGGCGCGCATATATTTCTTGTCACCGGAAGGAGTTTGATCTGCTTCATCTGGCGATCGACAAGTTCAACTATAAGTACAACTACTCGGCCTCTGACGTCTCGGAGTTGCATTTGGGGGCCGTGGGGTCTGCGATGCGGGTTAATATGATGGGTCCGATTGTGCCGGTTAAGCATTTGCTGGCCAATATTGCTGAAAGGCTGGAAAACAAGACGGTCAGCGGTGAGAAATCCCAGGCCGCAACGCATACTGGCCACCTTCAGGCTAAGTCATCTTAAGCGTTGAAGAATGGCCCGAATGACGAGTGAATATATAAAAGGAGCGATGGCTCCTTTTTTAATGTCTGATTTTGGTAAAAGCTTGTGGAGACATTATCTTAAGTTCGCTATGTTAGTAAACGAATCTGACAATAATCATGTAGGTGAATGGATGAACTCATGGACGCAGGGCAGATATCTGGCCGTCTCTTTGTTGCTGGCGAGTCAGTTAGGGCTGGCCACCGCTGCGCATGCCACCACAGAGCTGGCATCCATGTCAGAGTTGGTGGGTAAGTGGCAGTGTCTTCCGGATGAGAAGGCATCAGACAAGGAAGAGAGCTGGGTGAATTATGATTTTCATCATGATGGCAAAGTTAATTCTAAAGAATGGATTCGCTATCAGGATCAAGGCAAAACTGAGCTGGAATTCAACCTGTTTGTCGACTATCACCTTGAGTCACTGGAAGGTGAGTACCGTTTAAAACCGTTATCAATGAAACGGGAAATACTGACAGATCCCAATCAGGCCAATCCTTTTGGCTATGATGCGCAACGCGATCTCATGGGTTACCGTATTTTCCTGCAGCCTGTGATGAAAGGAAAAAACAAAGCGCAGTTCGAAATGTGGTATCACATTACCCCGCAGAATCATTTTTCTATGCAATGTCAGCGTCAGGCCGCCTGACGCGTGTTCAGTCTTTACGCAGATCGCTCACGCTTGAAATCGGCGTAGGAAAGCGGCTCACGACCCAGTAAGTGGACAGGATGAAAGTAGTGAGTGTCGCGGTTTGAATAAAGAGCATACCCTGATCGGAAACCAGACCGGCGGTTAAGGCAGAATAAGCCAGCAAGAGTGAAAACTCGCTGGCTTGGCTGAGCCGGGCAGACAGTTCCTGAGGCGCTTTTTCCTTGGCTAGCTTCAATGCAACAATGAATCCAGCTGCTTTTACTGCCACTAGCAGTATCCCGAACAGCCCACCCCACAGCAACACGGTCCCACCTTGTGTGATATCCATTTTTGCGCCCACCGCGAAGAAAAACAGAATCAGAAAAAACTCCCGCAAAGGTTTCAGGTGCAGGGAAATGGCTTGCGAAACCCGACTGATAGCAATGGATAGCCCGGCGACGAAAGCGCCGATTTCATAGGATAATCCCGCCAGATGAGCCGTTTCCGCCCACAGCAGGCACCATGCCAGTGCGGTAACAAAGGTGTATTCCTGAATCACATCAAAACGACGAAACAGGGGGAGCACCAGATAGCGGACGCCTAAATACGCCAGCAGGCAGAGCAATCCTAGTTTCAGCAGAATGAGTACAAAGGCGCTGATCATGACATCAGGCTCACGCACATTCAGAAACAGAATCACAATGATAGCCAGCATGTCCTGTATCAGTAGTACACTGGTCATAACTTCCCCCACACGCTGATGGTGAAGGGTGGTGGTCGGGATCAATTTCAGCCCTATGACGGTACTTGAGAACATCAGTGCGGCGGCAGCCACAAGCGAATCGCCAAGGGACAGACCAATCAGCAAGCTAAATCCCAGTGTCACCAGAAAGAAGAGACAGCAGGTACCCAGTGTGATCAGTGCGCTTTCTTTAAAGAGACTCAGCAGCTTGAAAGGTTGCAGGTTCAGGCCTAGCAGGAACAGCAAGAGAATGACACCGAACTGGCCGAATTGGATGATTCTGTCGCTGTCATTCAGCAAGCCTAACCCGCTAGGGCCAAGGGCAATGCCGGCAACGATGTACGCCAGAATAATAGGCTGGCGGGCATACAGGAACATTGTGCCTATTAACGCTGAACTGACCACAATGATCCCGAGTTCGAAAATCATGGTTTGCAGTTCATTTAACATACAGCACCCATACGACAGCAATCAGGCTTGTTGATCCCTTAAAAGCATAGATGCTTTAGTGGGACAGGCACTATTGCGACGGGTAAATTGCTTTAGCGAAATGCTTTAGCGGGACAGGCACTATTGTGACTGACTAATCGGATGCCATGCCGTAGAGGGACAGACGCTTATATGTGGCGGGCAAATCCGGCTAGGGTATTCGCCAATCGATCTATTTTACTATTGGAGAGCTGGCGATAGTCAAAGTAGGGACAGATGACCAACCTGTGCTCGCGGTTAATTGCGAATTCATTATCCAGCCAGATGAGAGGCACCGTCAGTTTCTCCTCGTGAATCAGTTTCTTGGCGTAGGTTCTTCCCATAATGATGTGGTAGCGAGGGGTAGAATCTGGTGCATCAAGAACGGGAGGATTGAATAACAGCGCTGTCTGGCTGGATTGCTGGAGAAGGAAATCATCTCTGTACGACTGCCAGCTCGGGGCGTTCGTTGAATGGGGGAACAACTTGCTGTCGAGGGCATAAATCAGCTTTGCGTATACGTTGAACACTTTTCGCCAACCGTTGCCGCACGCCTGGCCGATAGCCTTTATTTCACCTGAGGCAGCAGGCTGTAATTGATCCAGATATGCCATCCCGGGCACGTCTGGCCGGTTTTCGATATAAGCGGCTAAGGAAAAGTCGGGACATCCCAGCCCGATAAGGTGTTGCGTGCTATCTTCGGCGAAAGTATTTGTATTTTCAGGCATCTGTGTCGATCTTCTTTGTATGCAGTATGTTGAGTGAATGTAAGCGTGATTTTACTTAAGGTTTACTTGCGGTTGACACTGCTTTACCAAGCTATATGTACGCTGTACACATATGCAGAAAAACAGGTAGTGTTATATGAAAACTCTATGGATTGGTATCTTGTGCTTGTCTCTGATCGCACCAGCAACCAGTTTTGCTCATGGTGGCAGAGACCATGGTTATGATCATGGTTATAAAAAATATTATAAGCATAAAAATAAGCACAGACACCATCATCATCGTAAACCGGCCAGACATTATCACCATCATGAGGTTGTCGTTATTAAGGAACGCCCTCGCAGGGAGTATCACCGAACCAATTTACCCGAATTGGTGACCTTTGCTGTGGTATCAGGCATTACCTATGCCATTATTGATAACGCATTTTATAAAAAATCTGGTGATAATTACGTTTATACCCCACACCGTCCTTAAGCTGCCACCAGCCTGTTCCGTTTATCCTCCAGATTTACAGACCTTCTGTCAGAAATGGCAGGAGGTTTTTTGTATTCAACATTTTCATTTCCTCTGCGCATGTACTGAATATCAATATTTCTGGTGGGATACATATCACAAACGGTCTTTTATGCTGCCTTTTGATGGGTTTACAGCGGTTCCACAATTTGAGTGTTAAAGCAGTAATCTTTTAAAATCAGATGGTTACGGTTTTATCTAGCAAAGAACACTGCTTTTTCGTGAAGCCAGATTGAAATACTAGATTGTTAGCCCAGTCATATCCACTTCTATGGTTTAGTATTCTTAATTTTAACTGTTATGTGAAGTTTATATCTGCTTGGTATTGGCTTTGTCGAATTTTCCTTTACTCTATCTTGTAACTGAATTGTTAATCTATTGTTTGTGGTTTGCTGCAAACGGGAGAGCGTCCGACACAGTTGCGGACGGCTAGGGATAAGGCGCTGCTAAGAGGAGCTGATGCAATGAATGTTTCACTGGGTCGTACTTTTCAACTCACACAACTAAGCGGACAGGCTATCAATGAGCTTTCCCCTTCGTTCAATCATTTGCCTAAAACCGGGCACGCAGATGGCGAGTACCGTCTTCGCCGTTATTCCATTGTGAAAGCGACCGCCAATGGCGTGCAGCACATGCCGCCCAGGGCCTTTGTGCAATCTGACGACATTAACCACTTTCAGGGCAATGTCAGCCGCAGTTTTGAGCCTTTGGAAGACAAGATACTTTTCAGTGCTGGGATGCATGAAATGTGTGAAGTGTTCAAACGTGCCAATGCCTTATCAGATGATCAGGAAATTGAAATTCATCAGATCCGTATTGCCGCGCTGGAGGGTGAGACTCAGGTAGCGCCAGAAGGGGTTCATCAGGATGGTTTTAATCACATTGCGGTGATTGGGATTGGACGTGAAAACATCGAGGGCGGTGAGTTTCTGGTCTACAAGAATAAAAATCAACTGCCTTTTTTGAGCATGGCGCTCGAGCAGGGTGAAGTCGCTATTCTGGCCGATGATCAGCTCTGGCATAATGCACGTCCGATTAAGGCTGTGAAGAAAGATCAACAAGGCTACATGGATCTCTTTGTTTTGACAGCCCGGGAGACTCAGTATGCACTTTGATGTATCAAGTGTTCGACAGCAGTTCCCCGCACTGGCTCAACAGATCAATGATGCACCTGTGTATTTCTTTGACGGACCGGGCGGAGCACAAGTACCTGCCAGTGTGTTACAGGCGATGACGGATTATCTTGGCCGTTATAATGCCAATCTTGGCGGTTCGTTTTTCTCCAGTGAGGTGACAGTGTCACTCATGGCAAAGGCGCGTGAGTCTGTTCAGGCCTTGCTGAATGCGCCGTCACCCGACAATATTGTCTTCGGTCCGAATATGACTTCACTGACTTTTCAGCTCAGCCGCGCCATTTCACGCGACTGGAAGCAAGGTGACGAAGTGATCGTGACGTCTCTGGATCATTATTCGAACGTGTCCAGCTGGCAGCAAGCGGCGGATGATAAAGGAGTATTGGTTCGTCAGGTTCGGGTGAATGAAGCCGACTGCACACTGGACTATGAGCACTTTGAGTCTTTGCTGAATAATAAGACGCGGCTGGTGGCCGTCACCTATGCGTCGAATACAACCGGCTCGCTGGTGGACATTGCACGTATTGTTAAAGCAGCACACAGTGTTGGCGCGCAAGTCTATGTTGATGCCGTGCATTATGCTCCACACAAGCTGGTGGATGTGCAGGCACTGGGTTGTGATTTTCTGGCATGTTCAGCCTATAAGTTCTTTGGCCCGCATGTGGGAATCGCTTATGTGGCACCTCAGTGGCTGCAGACATTGAAGCCGTATAAAGTTGAACCTGCTACCGATATCGGTCCGGGACGTTTTGAAACGGGAACCCAGAACTTTGAGGGTTTGGCGGGTGTAGTGGCTGCGATTGACTATCTGGCACAGTGGGGCGATCCGCAAGACGGCTTACGCGAGCGTCTGGCAGCCAGTTACTCTCAGTATCAGTCTCATGAAGAAGCGCTGAGTCAGCACTTTTTGAACCGGGTCAGAAAATTCAGCAACATCACTTTGCTGGGTATCGAGGATGATAAACGGCTCGCAGAACGCACTCCGACTTTTGCGATACGTATTGATAATGTACCGCCGTCGGATATAGCCTCTCACCTGGGTCAACAGAATATGTGCGTCTGGAACGGGCACTTTTATGCGTTAGGCTTGTGCCAGCAACTAGGAGTGCTTGAAGGTGGCGGCGTCGTCCGAATTGGTTTCATGCATTACAATACTCACGCAGAAATTGATCGACTTTTTGAAGCGTTAGCGCCGTTTTTGAACCCTGTTTCTGAATCCTGTTTCTGAACAATTAATAACAATTAATAACAATTAATAACAATTAATAACAATTATTACTGCCATTTGCAGAACACTGTCACAGGCTTAATCCATTAAGCTGAACGAATGAAAGCCCGCGTTATCTCGCGGGCTTTTTGTTGTTGAGTGCATGACACTGGATGACAGAATGATCGATCTTGTCGAAGGGGCTATGGTCTCTCCATCCGTATTGGTCATATACCTGAATCCAGCCTCGTTGCGCGGCAGTTAGCACCTTGCCAAAGTGTGCTTTGCGCTTCTCCACACTATTTGGAAAAGCACGATACTCCATCGTCATCAACGGATTTGCAGCTACCTTGGTAGAGTTGAAGGCGCGTTGGGAAAGTAATGCGGAACTGTCCATTTGTGGTGCAAGCTGATGAGCTGGTGCACAATGTTGAGTCAGGTGTCAGTATCCACTACTTATTGATCCTGTACCCAAGTAGGACTTGGGAACAGCAGTGCGGCGCAGAGTGACTGATTCAACTGCCAATTTCAGGTTAAGCCGGGCACATGTTTTTACTCTGGTATTGGTTTTCTGGGAGCGAATTGGCAGGTTTATGGTCTGTGCTGGCGGTATACTGCTTGTGAATAAACACAAATAACAGTGAGAAAGCTATGTTGAAATACATTGTGATTGCCCTGGTGGGCCTGGGGATTTATATCGGAGTGACCTATAAAGATCAGATCGAAGATGCGATGAACGCACGTCCGATGGAGGAGGCGCAGGATCTGTTTGAGGATATGGGTGATCAGGCCGCAGAGGCCAAAGATGCCTTAGACAAGCAGTTGGAGACATTACAAAACTGATTGGTATCGTATGATTTTTTAAGTCATTCATACAACAATGGCGACCTTAGGGTCGCCATTGTTGTTAGGTGCTAATGTCAGATGCTCAGATAAAGCGTTAAGCGTTATACTCAGGCTTTAACTGGATTAGCAGCGGCTTCTTGCGCTTCGGCAGCACGGCATGCAGCCGCAGTGAAGATAACGTCAGTCGAGCTGTTCAGAGCTGTTTCAGCTGAATCCTGAATAACACCGATGATGAAACCGATAGCAACAACCTGCATCGCAACTTCGTTGGATACACCGAACAGGCTGCAAGCCAGTGGGATCAGCAGCAGAGAGCCACCGGCAACACCGGATGCACCACATGCAGACACGGCAGCCACCACGCTCAACAGCAGGGCAGTACCCAGATCAACCTGAATACCCAGCGTATGGACAGCAGCCAGAGTCAGAACAGTGATGGTAATCGCTGCACCTGCCATGTTGATGGTCGCGCCCAGAGGAATCGATACTGAGTATGTATCTTCGTGCAGATCCAGATCTTTACACAGCTGCATGTTCACCGGGATATTTGCCGCTGAACTACGGGTAAAGAAGGCGGTGATACCACTTTCGCGGATACACTTCAGAACCAGAGGGAATGGGTTCTGTTTAGTTTTGTAGAACACGATAACCGGGTTAACCACAAAGGCAATAATCGCCATTGAACCAAGCAGTACGGCCAGCAGGTGCGCGTAGCTGGACAAAGCAGAGAAGCCAGTCTCAGCGAAGGTTTGTGATACTAAACCGAAGATACCGATAGGTGCCAGACGGATAACAAAACGAACGATCAGCGTAACGCCGTTAGACATGTCGTGGAACACTTGTTTGGTCGCATCTGATGCAGAATGCAGAGCAAAGCCCAGACCTACAGCCCATGCCAGAATACCAATGTAGTTTCCGGTCAGCAGAGCGTTGATTGGGTTATCAACAACTTTGAACAGCAGAGTATTCAGTACTTCTGCAATACCTTCAGGAGCAGCCTGATTTGCAGTACCTGCGTCCAGAGTCAAAGTAGTCGGGAAAAGGAAACTCATGGTAACGGCAGTTAAGGCGGCCATCAGTGTACCGAACAGGTACAGCATAATGACGGGCTTCATGTTGGTATGTGCGCCTTTTTTCTGATTTGCAATCGAAGATGCAACCAGAATGAACACCAGCACAGGAGCTACAGCTTTCAGAGCACTGACGAACAGGCTGCCCAGGAAACCGACTTTCAGTGCGGCATCAGTTGAGACAGCGGCTAGGACGATACCTGCCACGATACCAATAAGGATCTGGATAACCAGACTGCCATTGGCAATTTTAGCTAGGAATGGTTGTGGTTGACTCATACTACATCCTGAATGTTTTGAGTTGGTGTGGAAGCGTTTTATGTTGTTTGCGGGAGGTTTTTTAACAGGATAATCGAACGATTTCCACTACTCTTTTTAGAAACTTTTAGGTTACACATTTTTAACGTTACTGAACGCTGATATTTGTGAGCGGTTTATCACTAACATTTATCTGCTTCTGGCGGTATTGGCCTGCTATTATTCCGCTTTAGGCAGTGTCCATCAAACCTTGCTCTGAGTCTGGATGCTGAACAAATAAAAAATCCTGCCCGAAGGCAGGATTAACTATCACGCAATCTTTCAGTCACGGCTCCTCACAGTCACACAAGGACGGATGAAACTCGCGCTCTGAGAGCAGGCATCTTAACGGGTCAGCTGAGTCATTTTCGGTCTGCCGCCGGTATCTCAGGCACCAGAGGCTCCAGCTCATTGGCCGTTTGCGCCTTTTTGCGGCTTTTCTGCTGGCGTTGCAGCAGAGCCAGCAGATCACTCTTGTCCCACGTTTGCGGGGACTCACTGTAATGGGCCGCCATCATGGCGCTAACCGCCTGATCCAGTTGTTGTCGGTGTTTCGCTGGCAGGTGCGATTTATCCCAGGCATTGTAGTAAGTTTGCACCTGCATGGGCTGGCATGCTGTCACTGCAGCGATCAGCTTGTCTGTGATGCTGCTATTGGCACTGGCTGAACTGACGGATTCTGTGGTCAGTGGAGGCTGTTTTCGGCTCCGCAGCCACATCATCAGAGTACCAAGCCAGAGAAGGGTGACGACCAGCGTCAGCCAGGGCCACCAGGCAGAGACGCCCTGAACCTGCTGATTCACGGCAGCAGGATGTGCATTGCTACCCTGCGGATTACTGATCCCGGTCTGTGAGGCACCGTTACTGTGTTCATCCGATGGACGCATGGCGCCGGGAATACTGGCTGTGGCATCTGGCTGAACCTGCAGCACTTTACCTTCAACCTGGCTGATGACTTTTTCCCCTTTATCGGTATTCCACCAGTTAACTGTCAAAGATGGCAGGGTAATCGTTCCGCTCCGGCGGGGTATGATGACCTGTTTCAGCGTCATGACACTGTAATCGTTCTCTTGTTGGTAAACGGGTTTCTCGCTGTATACCCGGACTGAGTCAGGGTAGATCAGGGATAAGTCAGGCAGATTACTTTGTGGTGTGCCTTTCATTTTCAGTGTCAGGGTGCGCGAAACCGGTTCACCCACCTTAATGTGCGGCTCGTCCTTGTTCCATGTCTGTTCCAGTTGAAGATCTGCAGTTGGTAACCACAACCCTTTATAGTCATCAGGCTCAGCAAGGACAGTCAATGGCATAGGTTCGGCCTGAATATTGACGGGGATCCGCATACCAAAACGCCGGCTGCTGTCACTTTTGAAGGCAGTGCCAGTGAGTTTGGCGCCCTGAAGGGTGATATCACCCGGTTTGGTTGCTGTGATTCGGTACTTACGGTTAATGATGGTGTAGCGTCTGCCATTCAGTACGGTATCTGCCTGGTGATCATCACCCACCTGAACCACTTCCAGTCCTTCGCCCTGAGGGGCGATTAAACTGGCTTTTTCCAACTGTTCTCCGAGCTTGATTTGTACCATGTAGCTCTGACTTTCACCGACATAAAGGCGGCTTTTGTCCATACGCCCGTTGACCTCAATTGCAAGATCGGTAGTGGAAGCGGCAGCATCTGAATGCTCACTGACCTGAATCCGGATAGGATCTGACGCGGACGCGCCAATACGAAAGGCCGGAATGGTGAAATCACCTTTCGCTTTGGCAGCGAGCGACACTTGCCACTGGGTTTGTCTCGACACTGAACCGTTAATAAAACGGTTCATGGAGCGGGTACTGGTAGTGCCGACAATGAAATCATTGTTGAGTGGCGATAAGTCAAGGGCACTGGCGCTGACATTGTCATCTATGCTGACTGTCAGCTCAAAGATCTCATTCACCCCAACCTGGTTGGATGACACAGTGGCCACAACCTGGGCGGCATACACCGGGTAAGAGAACAGGCTGCCAATCAGCAGCACGACACTTAGCCAGAGCTTTGTCCGGAAAAATGCGGAAAGAAAAGTAACATACTTAGAATGCATTGTGAGTCCTTGCTTCTGTAACTGTCTGTGGCTACCAACGATTTTCAGGTGCGTCCGGGGCTGGTTTTTCTCTCGCCTGGAGAATGATCTGAGCCCTGAGCAATTCCCGGGTGCTGTCTGGTATCTGCTCCAGTTTTTTTAATGTCGGATGGCTTGCACTCAGGCCACTGGTTTCACCGCCACTGTCTTCATCGCTAACGTCTTCATTATTACCGGCTATTGGCTGCTCGCTTTTCTCAGCGTTTGCATTGGCTTGTTCGCCAGTGGGCTCAATGCGCGACTGAGCTGCATTGCCAGCGGAATTGGCTGGGTTAGGATCTGAACCGGCCTGGACTGGATGTCCCGCTTGTGATGGCTGCTGACTGTCAGCCGAAGGAGGGGATACTTCTCCGGCACTGTCATCATTATGACCCGATGCCTGCTGGCTTTGTTCATCTTGCCGTGATTGCCTTTCTTGCTGCGCATCGCCAGCAGACGCAGAAGCTGTCTGGTCAGACTGACTGGCGTTACCAGACTGGCCGGTTTGACTATTTTGCTGGCTGGATGGCTGCTGCCCTGAAGCAGACTGTACATTGCTATCTCGGGATGAGTTGTCAGCTTGTTGCCCGGACGGCGATCCTTGGCCTTGCTGGCCTTGCTGACTCTGCTGGTTCGCTTGTTGCTGGCTGAGCTGCTGCTCGACGATATCCAGATTGGTTTTTGCATCTGTGTTATCCGGATCTGCGTTCAGCAAGTCCTGATAGATATCGCGGGCCTTGTCCAGCTGGCCAGCTTGTGCGTACGCATTGGCCAGGTTGTAACGAGAGGACGGGTCAGTTAAACCTGACAGGGATTCGATGGCGCCTTCATAATCGCCCGCCTGATATTTGGCCGCTCCTTGCCAGGCGGGTGACTGGAACAGATCCGCCGCTGCCTGATATTCCTGTTGCTGATAGTGTTGATAAGCGTCTTGATCCTGATTTAGCCAGGGAGACGCAACGCTTTTCTCAACCGGCAGGAAAACGATCAGTAAACAGGAAAATGCGATGCCTTTGCGGCAGGCGGGCAAAAAGAGCAGGATCAGCGGAATCAACAGCCAGAATCCACCATTGAGTTTTTCCTCAATGGTCTTGTCTTCACTTTGTTCAGACTGCGCTGTGAGATGAGCCGTAGCCTCAATAAGAGCCAGAATATCCTGATCATTACCCCGCCATCTCACCATGATGCCACCATGGCTGGCTGCCAGTGTTTCGAGCCGCCGGGGATGCATTTTGCTCAAAACCGTGTTGCCTTGATTGTCTTGTAACAGCCGGCCGTCCGGCATAGTGACTGGTGCACCTTGCGGGGTAGCGACAGCCAGAATGGACAAGCGGTATTGATTGTCTTGCAGCAACTGGTCAGTTTGCATAGCTTCTTTCTCACTGAGTCCGTCGGTGATCAAGATCAGATCCCCCTGAGGGTGCCCGGCTTGCCTGAGCAGATCGATGGCGGCTTTCACGCCTGCGGCAGCGTTACTACCCTGAATAGGCAAAATAGCAGGGGATAATCCCGGTATCAGGTGAGTCAATGTCGTACTGTCTGCGGTCAGCGGGCTGATGATGTAGCCATCTCCGGCATAGGCTATCAGGCCTGTGCTGCCTTCCTGCCAGTAGGGCAGAAGGTCCATGGCTTTATAGCGGGCCTGAGTCAGACGGTTAGGGGGCAGATCGGTCGCGTACATGGAGTTCGACATATCCATGATAATCACTCTGGCGCCGCTCAGGTTAGAGGCGGGCAACATTTGTTTTTGCCAGCTGGGGCCGGCCATCGCAATCACCGCCAGTATCCATCCGATGCTGAGGAGCAGAAGCGATAGCACGCGGACTCGCTGAGAGGAGGGTTTATTGTCGGGTTGAAGGTGCGCAGCAATCAGCCCAGACTGTGCACGGCATTGAGCCAACCAGGGCAAGAGGACAGCTAGCGGAATCAATGCGAGTAACCAAGAGGGATGTAAGAAAGTAAAATCAGCCATATCGCCTCCAACGGATTGCCAGCAGGACGCTGAAGAGCAGTGCCCCTGCCAGCGGGAAACGAAACAGCTCCTCTCTGGGCCGCCAGGTTTGCTGAGCGGTTGATACCGGCTCCAGATCGTTGATTGACTGGTAAATGCTGGCTAATTCCTGCGGATTCCTTGCCCTGAAATACTGACCCTCTGTGAGGGCTGCGATTTGGGTAAGCGCATGCTCGTCCAAATCCTGCGAGGGGTTTACCATACGATCACCAAAGAAACTGCGCTGCACCATTTCATCGGCACCTATGCCGACTGTGTAAATTCTGACCTTGTTCTCAGCGGCCAGCTTTGCCGCTTCCATCGGATTGATCACCCCGGAAGTATTGGCTCCGTCACTGAGCAGGATAATCACACGTTGCTCGGCGTCACTGTTGATAAAGCTTTTTGCTGCGATGCCCAGCCCTTCACCAATGGCGGTGCTTTGCCCGATCAGTCCGAGCACAGTTCTGGCTAATTGCTGCTTTACCGTGTTCAGATCGAAGGTCAATGGTGTTTGCAGGTAGGCATGATTGGCGAACAGTACCAAACCCAGCCTGTCGCCCTGGCGCTTGCCGATGAAGTCGGTTACCACCTTTTTTACCGCAGTAAGGCGATCGACAGTGTTACCCTGACCATCAACCATATCTTCAATTGACATTGAACCGGATAAATCGACAGCCAGTAACATGTCTCTGTGTTCAGGCTGTATCTGAACGGGATCACCAAACCAGACTGGCCTGGCGAGCGCCCCTAGCAAACTTACCCAGCACAGCAGAGCCAGAATGCCTTGCCAGCGTCGAACCGGCTTTTTGACCAGATTTTCCGGCAGTACCGGCAATGTGATGACTGCCTCGGGTTGAACCGGCCTGGAAAAGCGGTAGATAAACCAGGGCAGTGGAAGCAATACGAACGCCCACCACCATACAAATTCAAACATGCCTGTCCCCTTTTGCTGCATCCCCTTTCATCGCTGGGGTATGTTGAGGGATACGGGGCGGAAGGGCGTGCCTTAACCAGATCTCAGCCTGATGCCGGCAGGCATCACGAATGTCACCTCTGGTTTCCGAGGCATAAAGAGCCTGTGTCCATGCATCATTCAGCAACACAAATCCCCGGTGTTGTTCGGGTAACTGATGATCTAAAAATGCCATCCATTGATGGCCACTCAGCCCCGCCACCTGCTCACGGGGAAAGTAGGTAAGTGCGGCCTGTCTGAGCAAGGTGTTCAATTCTGACACCGATTGAGCGTGTTTGAGTTGTCTTAATGCTTGTTTTTTACCAGCCTTTAACCCGCGTCTGGCCTTGAGCTGATTCACGACCAAATACAACAGGGCAAGCAGGATAATGACAAGCAAAGCACTTGCCCACCATCCCCAGGCCAGAGGCCAGGGATCCGGCAAAGCTGGCAAATGGAGATCGGCCAGCTGCAATGGATGCGTATGTGTTTGTGCCATAAAAGTTACATCTTGTTTTGTACAGAAGGCTCAGACGCCGGGTGAAGCGCTTGAGTGCTCCCGATTTGTTTCAATAACGGAATGCCAGATGAAACAGCATGCAGAGGTATTGCGAGTGATGAAGCCAGCTCTGTCAGGTTCTGCAGGTGACGGGAAAATTGCTGCGCCATTTGCTCCCGGGTTCGCTGGGCCCCAAAATTAATCCAGGCCGACTGCTGGCTGTCAGTGACGAATTCACGGCCGCGAAAACCTGTGTCACCCAGCTCAAGAGGATCAAACAGGTGCACAAACTGCACTCTGTTATGGCTTCTTAACTGACTGAGCCGCTTTTTATCACTGGTCTGTAAAGCATAGAAATCACTCAGAATGACAATTTCACTGCCTTTAGGGCATAGGTGGTGCATGTGGCGCAGCACATCAGAAAATGTCAGCCCGTTATCCTCAGAGGCTTTTGAGTTGCTCTGATGCATGTTGATCATGGCATTGATAACCGCCAGCGGACCTTGCTGACGAGCCGTCGGTTTGCACTCACTTAACCTGTATCCGTTGTACACCAGTGCACCAATGCGATCCTGCTGCTGCACGGCCAGCCAGCTAAGCAGGCTGGCAAAGTGAGCAGCCTGTACCGATTTCAGCAACAGCTGGCTGCCAAAGCGCATACTCTGACTGAAATCAATCAGTAACATCACAGGCTGTTCGCGTTCTTCGCTGAACAATTTGGTATGGGTCTTTCCTGTCCGGGCTGTGACACGCCAGTCTATCGCGCGAATGTCATCACCGGCCTGATAGGGGCGCACTTCAGTGAAATTCATGCCCCGGCCTTTTTGCCGGCTTTGATGTTGTCCATTGAGTTGAGACCACACGCTGCGAGCTGGAGGGAGCCACTTAACGGACTGATTTTTGTACTGTAACAGCTCGGCAAGGCACAATTCATACCCGTTACTGTGTGGTGGCAGCAGAGGGGGTGTTTTCGCCGTTGCTTTTATCATGCACTGGTTACCTGCTGAATCAGTGAATGAATGATGCTGTCCGGGGTGATGCCTTCAGCTTGTGCTTCATAGCTGAGCAGTAACCTGTGTCTCAGCACGGGATAAGCCATGCGCTGCACATCGTCCGGCGTAACAAAATCCCGACCATTTAACCAGGCGTATGCCCGTGCGCAGCGGTCAAGCGCCAGCGTTGCCCTTGGACTGACCCCCAATTGCAGCCAGGCTGCCAGTTCATCGCTGTAACGCTTTGGTTCGCGTGTCGCCATGATGAGGCGGATAATATAGTGTTCAATGTCTTCTGCCATATGGATCTGCAGTACTTCCTTGCGGGCACTGAAGATATCAGCCTGACTGATTTGCACGGCTTCAGAAGACTTGGGGATGTTGTCTTCCAGTGCTTCGCCGCGGTTCAGCCGTAAAATAGCAAGCTCACTGTCGGCATTTGGATAATCAACGTTCAGTTGCAGTAAAAAACGGTCCAGCTGGGCTTCGGGTAACGGATAAGTCCCTTCCTGCTCAATGGGGTTTTGTGTCGCCATCACCAGAAATAATGCTGGCAGAGGATAGGTATTCCTGCCTGCGGTGATCTGCTTTTCTGCCATTGCTTCAAGCATCGCGGCCTGAACTTTTGCAGGCGCGCGGTTTATCTCATCGGCCAGTAACAGCGAGTTAAAGATTGGGCCGGGCTGGAACACGAATTCGCCGGTTTCGGGGCGGAAAATATCGGTCCCCGTTAAGTCTGCGGGCAGGAGATCCGGCGTGAACTGGATACGGTGAAAATCGCCTTCAATGCATTCGGCAAGAGTTTTGACTGCGCGTGTTTTGGCCAGCCCCGGAGGGCCTTCTACGAGGATATGTCCGTCTGCTAATAGTGCAATGAGTAATTGTTGCACCATTTCGGCCTGGCCAATGACCTGTTGTTGTAAGTATTGATCGAGTTGTTGGAAGGTCTTTGCAAGCATGTGTTTTTATCCCTTGGAGCGACTGTTTGTCCTGCACACTATGAGGCGTGTTGTATACGCCAATAACGTATTAAAAAGAATGACGTTATTGGTATTCGACTTTGTTCCGCCAGTGAAGTTCACAGTAAATATCAAGCAAATGATAAATGTTATTTCACTTTTTTACATTACAAGGTGATTTTTGTCACTAATCTGATAAAAAATGAAAAACAGGGAAAAATAATGAATTACTTAAAACTGTTTATCGTGAGGTCAGATGTGTTTTTTTTGTTGCACTAATGCTGCATTTCTTTGCCTGCCCATTAAAAATCACGTTCTCAACACTTATTTATGTACCAGCTTATAACTGGTGCAACCTTGCACTAATAAAGTGCGATGAATCGAATTTTACGGCAAAAGAATTAATCCTGAAGCGTGAAACGGCTTGATTCATAGCATTTTGTAAACTTGGCATTTCTTATGCATTGAAATATTCCGTTAACAAATCGAACTTATTATGTAATCGATTAATTTCAATTGAGTTGATTCCGTATAGGGATTTTATGAATATCATGAATTCCCTGTGTTGATATATATATGTGCTTATGTTCTTATAATGATTGTGCAATGGAAACTTCACACAAGTGACTTGTGGAGTGGATACGCTGCGTAATCGTGGTGCAGGGAACAAGTCTGGTTCAGATGTACAGCAGTAGGTTCTCTTCAGAAAAAATACAAAATCAACCATCAATGAGATGCGTTTTTTGTATTGGCAACGGATGGAAAGGAGTCTGGTAAATGACAAAGGTAGCATTAGTAACTGGCGCTAAAGGTGGTATTGGTTCTGCAATTACTCAGGGTTTAGTAGATGCAGGTTATCGTGTTATTGCCACATATTTCCCAACAGGTGAAGAGAAAGCCAAAGAGTGGTTCGCTGAAAGTAACTACTCCGATTCTCAAGTTCGCTTATTCCCTCTGGATGTTACGGATGCTGCATATTGTGAAGAGGCACTGACTACTCTTTTAAAAGAAGAGGGTAAGATTGATGTGCTGGTTAACAATGCAGGGATTACCCGTGATAGTACGTTTAAGCGTATGACCGTCCAGCAATGGAAAGAGGTGATGTCCACTAATCTGGATAGCCTGTTTAACGTTACTCATCCTTTGTTTGCTTCAATGTGTGATAACGGATTTGGCAGAATCATCAATATTTCCTCTGTTAACGGCCTGAAAGGGCAGTTCGGCCAGGCAAACTATTCGGCGGCTAAGGCTGGCATGATTGGTTTCACCAAAGCACTGGCTGCAGAAGGAGCACGTTACGGTGTTACTGTTAATGCGATTGCACCAGGTTACACGGGTACACCTATGGTTGAAGCAATTAAGCCAGAAGTGCTGGACGCGATTAAAGCTGAAATCCCAATGAAGCGTCTGGCGCAACCCAATGAAGTATCAGCATCAGTGAACTTCCTGGCCAGTGATGCTGCAGCCTATATTACCGGAGAGACCCTCTCGGTAAATGGCGGCTTATACATGCACTAATTTAGTAGTAAGGATACTCGACACATGACCAAAGTTTATATTGTTGCAGCCAAACGTACTCCAATCGGCAGCTTTAATGGCGCACTGAAATCAGTCTCGCCAGCGCAACTCGCTGCTGTTGCTATCAAAGGCGCCATCGCTCAGGCAAATGTTGACCCCGCTAAAATCGACGAATTGATTTTAGGTAACGTAGTGGGTGCAGGCCAGGGCATGGGACCAGGACGACAGGCGGCAATTTTTGCAGGTATTCCAGTTCAGGTTCCGGCCTACAGCCTGAACATGGTCTGTGGTAGTGGCATGAAGGCGGTAATGGACGCTGCTGCACACATTAAAGCCGGTGATGCTGAGTTGGTGGTGGCTGCTGGTGCAGAAAACATGTCGCAGATTCCGTTTACCGTACCTGCTTCCATCCGTGATGGACAGAAAATGGGCAATATGCAACTGACTGATTTACTGATTAACGACGGTCTGACCGATGTGTTTAATCAGTATCACATGGGTGTGACGGCTGAAAATGTCGTTGAAAAAGTGGGTCTGACCCGTGAACAACAGGACAACTTTGCGCTGGCAAGCCAGCAAAAAGCGGTCGTTGCTATTGAACAGGGCAAATTTGCAGAAGAAATCGTTTCTGTTGGAGTGAAAGTGCGTCGTGAGACGAAAACGGTTGATACAGATGAGTATCCGAAAGCCGATGCAACATTGGAAGGCTTGCAGAAACTGCGCCCGGCATTCAAACCTGAAGGTTCAGTAACCGCAGGAAATGCATCCGGTCTCAATGATGGTGCGAGTGCAATCATTGTGGCTTCTGCTGCCGCCGTAGAAAAATATGGCTTAACACCGCTGGCAGAAATCGAAAGTTATGCGCAAGCGGGTGTTGCCCCAGAAGTCATGGGTCTTGGCCCTGTACCTGCGGTAATGAAAGCCCTGGAGAAAGCCGATTTAAACATTGATTCAGTGGGTCTGTTTGAGTTTAACGAAGCCTTTGCCGGTCAGGCATTGGGCGTGTTGCATGAGCTGGCTGACAACTTGAATACCAAGGTCGAAGATTTGGCCGAACGTAGCAATGTTAATGGTGGTGCGATTGCCTTGGGTCACCCTCTGGGTGCATCGGGTAACCGTATTATTGTCAGTCTGCTGCACGAGATGCGCCGCCGTGGAACAGAGTATGGCCTTGCCACACTGTGCGTCGGTGGCGGTATGGGTACAGCTATCGTACTGAAAAGTGTCTAAACGACTCGTTAACTAACTGGCGTCAGTATTCACTGGCGCTGAAAATAGCACTTAAATTAAGGAAACATATTATGTATACGGAAATGTTTAAATCTTTCTCTGAGCAAACTGAAAAATCTCTGGCACCTTATGTGAAATTCAACAAGCTGTTCACTAAGAACGTGGAAGAGCTGACTGAGCTTCAACTGGCAGCGGTACGTGCTTACAGCGATTTGGGTCTGTCTCAGCTCAAAGCAATCAGTGAAATCAAGGATCTGCAGTCACTGACTTCTTTCCAAAGCCAACAGCTGGAAAACCTGACTAACCTGTCTAAACAACTGGTTGATGACAGCAACAAGTTTTCAGCACTGGCTCAAGGCTTCAAAACTGAAGTGGAAGAGCTGGTAGCAGAGAATGTAAAGCAAGTTACACCCGCTTAAGTTCTTTTCCTGTCTTAATGCCGTCCCGTCTTGCGGACGGCATTTTTAGTCCAAAAGCAGAGGTCATTGCGATGAACCCGAATTTTTTCACGGACTACTTTGCTAAACTCCAGGAAATGAACCAAGCGTGGTGGAAGGAGTTTGATTCCGGCAAGGCAGCCATTAATACTCCGCTCAATAAAGCGCTGAGTGAATTGAATCTGGAAGACACAACGGCTTGGCTGGAAAATGCATCTGCGCAGCCTGCTGTTATTGCAAAAATTCAGATGGATTGGTTTGAAAGCCAAATGAAGATTTTGCAAAACGTCACTATGTCTGGTGACAATCAGGATGTTGTTACTCCGGCGCATGATGATAAACGATTTATCGATCCTGCCTGGCAAAACGAAGCTTTTTACAACTGCATCAAGCAATCTTATTTGCTGTTCAGCAATAAGATGAAAGAGACCATTGATTCTATTGAAGGTCTAGACGATAAAGCGAAAGAACGTTTGAACTTCTTTTCGCGTCAGGCTATTAACGCACTATCGCCGACCAACTTTATTACCACCAACCCTGAGCTGGCAAAACTGACGGTTGAAACCAATGGTCAGAATCTGATTAAAGGGATGGAACTGCTGCATGAAGACATGCAGTCCAGTGCGGATGTACTGAAAATTCGCATGACAAATGGCGATGCATTCCAGGTGGGCGATAATATTGCCAACACGCCAGGACAAGTCATTTTCAAAAATGACTTGTTTGAACTTATTCAGTATAAACCGCTGACAGAAACCGTGAATGCGACCCCTGTACTGATTGTTCCGCCGTTTATAAACAAATATTACATCATGGATCTGCGAGAAAAGAACTCTATGGCTCGCTGGCTGGTGGAGCAGGGACATACTGTCTTTATGATTTCATGGCGTAATCCTGATGCGACAATGCAGGATGTGGATTTCGATACCTATGTATTGGAAGGTGCGCTAAAAGCATTGGACGTTGTCGAAAGTGTTAGCGGTGAAAATCAAATTCATACCGTAGGCTATTGTATTGGCGGTACATTGTTGGCGTCAGCGCTAGCGTACAGCTCTGCGAAACGCATGCGTAACCGTGTGAAGTCTGCCACTTTCTTTACCACAATCCTCGATTTCTCTCAGCCGGGTGAAATTGGCGCTTATATTAATGATCCGATCATTTCGGCCATTGAAGCCCAGAATGAGCTGAAAGGCTATATGGACGGTCGTTCACTGAGTGTGACCTTTAGTCTGCTGCGTGAAAACAGCTTGTACTGGAACTATTACGTCAACAATTACCTGAAAGGTAACAGCCCAATCGATTTTGATCTGCTGTTCTGGAATGGTGATAGCACCAATGTGGCAAAAGCGTGTCACAGTACACTGTTACGTCAGTTCTATCTGGAAAATAAACTGATGGATCCTAAAGGGTATAAAGTAGGTGGCGTGTATATTGATTTGTCGAAGATCAAAGTACCGACTTACTTTATCTCTACTCAGGAAGATCATATTGCTCTGTGGCAGGGCACTTATCGCGGCTCGAAAGTACTGAAGGGTGATTCAGTGTTCGTGCTGGGTGAGTCCGGTCATATTGCAGGTATTATTAATCATCCTGACAAAAACAAGTATGGTTTTTATACCAACGATAACGCTGAATCTGATCCCGAAGCCTGGTTAGCGGGGGCGACCCACCACGACGGATCATGGTGGCAACACTGGAACACCTGGTTGAATGGCTTTAATTCTGAAGAGCAGGTATCTGGCCGTGATATCGGTAATGAAAGCTTCCCGCCCATAGGTCCAGCGCCTGGTGATTATGTGAAGCAAACACTGCCGATTGAGTTTTCAAACCCAAATTAATCGTTTGATAACAGTATCGACATTGCAAAAACCAGTGGCATGCCACTGGTTTTTTTATGGTTGAAACGCAAGCGTTATTTACTCGTCTGAATCATTGGTGTCTGCCCAGGACAGCAGGCTAAAGTGCCTGTCCCAACAATACTCGTCTGCAAGATTCATCTCTCTGTATTTGAACGCTTTATCTCTTAAGAAATACCCTCATTTAAAGCGTCCCTATCTATACTGGTTTTATGACTACCCAAAGAAGTAAGGACGGCATGCATCACGAGCAGCAAACTGCAGGGATAACTGGGTGTGAGGAATGCGGCTTGGTGGTTGCACTGCCAGCGTTAGAACAGGGGCAGCGTGCATGTTGTCCGCGTTGCGGGCATTTGCTGATGAAAACCATCAAACATCCTCAGCAGCGGACATTTGCCTATGGTACCGCTTGCCTGGTAATGCTGGTACTGAGTGTGAGTTTTCCTTTTATGTCCTTCAGTGTGCAAGGTATTCAGCAAGAAATTACCCTGATGCATTCTGCTCAGATGCTCGCTCAGTTCGAGAACAGTTTATTAGGTTTATTATTGTTAATGACTGTTGTTATTTTACCGGCTTGTTATATCACCTCTGTTTTATACCTCTATTGGGTAAGTACAGAACATGGAAAGATTGATAGCGACAGTGTCAGCCACAGAGTCAAAAGCTTGTGCCGGCTGACTCTTCGTATCGAACCCTGGCTGATGGTGGATGTTTTCCTGATAGGCATTCTGGTCAGCCTGATCAAAATTGCTGCGCTGGCTGATGTCGGATTGGGCATGTCATTCTGGGCATTTTGCCTTTATACCATGCTGGTTGTGAAATGTGTTGCCATGGTTGACAGAACCTGGCTCTGGCTGCAGTTTGCCCCTATGGTGCCATTGCCGGATGTAAAAGCTGGCGACAGCCACCATTCTCATAACCATATCTCCTGCCATACATGCGCGCAGCTAAACCCTGTTGCTGATGGGCACCAGCAAAGGTGTATTCGCTGTGGCGGGAAGCTGCACCCTTATCACCCGGCTAAAAACCTGCAATATGCCTGGGCGTTATTGCTGGCTTCGGCTGTCTTTTTATTCCCGGCAAATCTGTATCCGATGATGTACACGGTAAGTTTGGGTAAATCAGAAGGCTCAACCATTATTGGTGGGGTTGTGCTGCTCTGGCATCACGGGTCCTATCCCATCGCCATGGTGATCTTTATCGCCAGCGTGGTGATCCCTTTGGCGAAGATCTTTGCTCTTGGATGGCTCTTTTTTGCGGCAGCGCGAAACATTGACGATGAAGAAAGAAAAGCCATACGGCGTTTAAAGTTATACAGGATGGCTGAGTTTATCGGCCGGTGGTCGATGATTGATATTTTTGTTGTGGCGCTTCTTGTTGCTTTGGTGCAGTTACAGAATTTGATGGCGATTTATCCGGGACCGGCAGCGCTGTCTTTTGCCTCGGTTGTCATACTAACCATGTTAGCGGCGATGGTATTTGACCCGCGTGTTTTCTGGCAAAACCTGCTGCCAGGAGAAAAAACAGTTCAGTCCACCAAGCCGGAACAAGGTGCGAGTACGACCATTATTCATAAGGAACCCCATTCATGAGCGATCAAACGCCGCCAAAAGCTGAAGTCAGTCAGATTCGACAGCTATCACTGATCTGGCTGGTCCCGATTGTTGCTGTATTGATTGGCTTTTGGATGCTGATACAGTTTCTGGCCAGTAAGGGCCCTGAAGTAACACTTAAGCTCAATACCGCAGAAGGTCTCGAAGTGGGTAAAACTGAAATCAAAGCTTTGAATGTCAAAGTGGGTGTTATTACCAATGTAAAACTCAGTGATGATTACAATTCAATTTTAGCGACCGCCCAGATGGACAAAGACGCCGCCAGAATGTTGAGAACCGACACGCGGTTTTGGGTGGTGAAACCACGTATCGGTAAGGAAGGGATCTCCGGGTTAGAAACCTTATTATCCGGTGCGTATATTGAATTGCAGCCCGGTGTGAAGAGTGATGAACAGCGAACATTTACTGTCCTGGATATTCCTCCGGTAGCACCGTTGGATGCGAAAGGCTTACGTCTGATCCTGACCCATAATGAGGCAGGAAAGCTAAGCGTTGGTGATCCTGTTCTTTACGAAGGGTTTACTGTCGGTCGGGTGGAGCAGGTCAGCTTTGATACTCAGTCTAAAAAAGCGAATTATCAGCTATTTATCTTTGAACCTTATGACGGTCTGATTCGAAAGCGCACCCGATTCTGGTTAACATCCGGTGTGGAGCTGAACATGTCGGCAGAGGGCTTTAATCTCAAAATCGGTTCGGTGGAATCTCTCATCACTGGAGGCGTGAGTTTTAATATTCAGCAAGGCGCCGATCCTGGCGAACTTATCACCAAACAGCTCAGCCGGTTCCGGCTTTACAACAATCAGAATGAAGTGCGGGAGCGTTATTACGATCAGTACCTGGAATATGTGTTGCTGTTCGACGAATCGGTACGTGGTTTGAGTGAAGGGGCGCCAATTGAATACCGCGGAATCCGCATTGGTACTGTGTCTAAAGTGCCCTTACGCTTGCCCAACCAAACTCGCGGCTTTTCCAATCAGCAAATTCCGGTACTTGCCAGATTAGAACTCGCGCGAGTGCAGGAGTATGTAGGGACTGAAAACCTGCAGGCATTACAAGAAGATCTCAGTCATCAGTTTCGGGAAGGCTTACGTGCTTCATTGAAAACCGCTAATTTCTTAACCGGGCAATTAATGGTGGATGTCGAGTTTTACCCGGAAGAGCCGGATCCCAGGCTGCTGACCTACCAGGAATATGATGTTTTTCCCACCAAAGCCGGCGGGTTTGCAGAGATTCAGAAGCAGGTCGCTTTGTTACTCGATAAGCTAAATAACTTACCCGTGGAAAGCACTCTGAAGGGGCTGAATCAGACGCTGGCCGCGACAGAGCGTACTTTGAAAGCCGCCGAGCAGGCTGCAAAAAGTGTGAATGTGTTGCTTGCACAGCAGGATACAAAAGCCATACCAGCGGAACTGCGAAACAGCCTGGCTCAGATTCAGGCGACGTTAAACAGTTACGGTTCTGACGGTGCTACTTACCGGAATCTCGAACAGGTGCTGATACGGTTTGAGCAGGTGATGAAAGAGTTGCAACCGGTACTAAGACAAGTGAACGACAAACCTAACTCGCTGATTTTTTCAGACAGTAAAGGTAAAGATCCGATACCCGCAGCAGGAGTAGAATAATGAAATTTCGTCACTGTTTACTGTCTGCCGTTTGGCTGGCTGGGTTGGTATTGACAGGTTGCAGCAGTCAGCCCGAAGAATCGGACATCACGACGTATTTATTGCCTCAGTCGTCTGAGCAATCGGTGCCGGCGTTAGTCACACAACAGCCAATATTAGTGATATCACCGGTTGAGATGGCGCTGCATTTGACGGGTACAGGGCTAGTTTATCAAACTAGTCACACGGCTGTGGTTCAGGCGCAGCAAAATCTGTGGGCAGAAGATATTACCCGCCAGCTCACGCGGCGCATTAACGGTGATCTGCGTCTGAAGCAGTCACGCTACTGGCCGACAGAGTTATCGGCAGCGATAAAAACGGCCAATGTGCCTAAACTGCAAGTCAGGGTAAACGCCTTTAATGGCCATTTCAGCGGTTCGGCGTATTTCAGTGGTGAATGGATTTTGACAGGACAAAGCGGAGACCTGAAAACTGTGCAGCCATTTAGTTTTCAGGTTCCTTTAAAAGAGCCGGGGTACAGTGCACAGGTGGATGCCTTGTCGGAAGCAGTAAATCGGCTTACCACTCAGATCGCTCAGCGTGTGTCAGCTATGACTTTGTATTCCGGGGAGCGCAGCAGCCTTTAGCGTTGCTGTAATCGGTAATACCCGTTCATCCAGCACTCGGGCAACCCTTCACCTGACGGGAAAGCCAGGTGCTGTTTGTCCATTGAGACAGGATCAGCCAGATCTTCACCGGACTGAAACTGTACAGTGACATGGCGCTTAAAGGGGTTGGTGAGTGAGGCCATGTCTACCACATCAACCAGATCCCCGGTTTTCGCTTCTTTCAAAAACATAGTACCAACCTCCTGCAGTCATCAGGTCATGGAAGGGGTATTCTAATTATGGTCGATTTTATCTCAGGCGTGGAAAAGGACGATTTTTAATGGATCAGTATTATTGGGGCATAGATCTGGGAGGCACAAAAGTGGAGTGCGCGGTGATGGCACGCTCAGATGATCGCTGCGTACTTCGCGAGCGCATTCCCAGTCAGGCAGAGAAAGGCTATGCACATCTTCTGCAACGAATAAAGTTGCTGGTGGATAGCTGTGCGGAGCAGCTTGGCTGTTACCCGAATGCGATGGGTTTTGGTACGCCGGGTGCGTTGGATCCTGCTACAGGCGTAATGAAAAACTGTAATTCCACGGCGTTAAATGGTCAGCCTCTGGATGCTGACCTGGCTCAGTTATTGAACGTGAAAGTCAGGCTGGCTAACGATGCGAACTGCCTTGTGCTTGCAGAAACACAATTAGGTGTGGTTCAGCAAGTGAGCCCTGATGCTAACGTTGTTTTTGGTATCATCATGGGTACTGGTGTGGGAGCTGGGATTGTCGTTAACGGCAAAGTTATTAATGGCTTGCACGGCATAGCCGGTGAGTGGGGACATAATGTTATCGAGCCAGAAGGGCTAGCCTGTTATTGCGGAAAATACGGCTGCCTCGAAACCGTGATATCCGGGCCAGGTTTGGAGCAGGTTTATCATGCCAGAACCAGCGAGCACTTATCTTTGAGCGAGATTATGCGACGGGCTCAGCAGGGCGATGTTGATGCAAGGTATGTGGAGGAGCGATTAATTCATTATTTTGGCCTTGCAGTTGCACAGGTGATTAATATTCTGGATCCTGATGTGATTATCGTCGGCGGTGGTGTTGGCAATATCGATAAGTTATACGATGAGGGCAGGCAGGCGATAATGCCGCACTTATTTAATTCCGTGTTAAAAACCCCTGTTGTGAAACCGATTTTAGGGGACAGCGCAGGTGTTTTTGGTGCTGCAATGTTAGTGAAATAAGCAAATAGTTTTCTGCCAAGCAGCAAGATAATGGCATGCCTTGGGATATCGTCCTTGCTTCTTGTAAGAGATATCTCACAAGGATGTGGGAGATTACGTTTATTTCATTGCTGTTAATTCTCATGGAAAATAAATTAATCTTTATCATTCAATCTGATAGGTTTAATTACTGCGTTGTTACTTTAATTGACATGCAAAGTGTGATCTCCGTTCGTTGCGCAGAATCCTGAATCGAGTAATCTGTACCGCGTCGGAAGGAACTGACGGAACGGAACAGGAACAGGCCACGGATTTTGGCAGTCTCAGGATGAGACAGGTACATCAGGAAGGTGTATCGACAAGGACTGTGAAGGGAACAATCGGATGGATTCGATTCAGTAGGTAGGATGCTTACTGGTCAGGATGACACAAGGACCACTTCGGGAAGAAGTAAGGGACACCTCCAGGACGGAGAAGAGAGTTGTAACAGGACGTTGCAATGGGTCAGGGTAAGACCAAGTGGAACACCTCCGGGACGGAGTTTTAGGGAAACGCTGAAGGATACAGCAATATCAAGGAATGATGCAGGGAGCACATTAGTAGCTGGATTGCTGCAAGTAAGACCTAAGGGCGCAACGAAAGTTGCGCCCGCTCTTTTTTATAGCCAGAAATTTTTGTATCCCGAAAACTTCCTGTCAACCCGCTACAATCTGTGGTTTCTGCTTCAGACTGACAATCAACATATAAACCGCCGTGCTGGCCAAAGCAACAAAGAAGAAGTTGTTCAGTCCATGCTCTTGTTCCAAAAAGGTACCGGCGACCAACGGACCGGCAACAGAACCGAAGCTGTAGCTGAAGAGCATGATCTGTGTTGCTGAAACTATCACTGATGAATCCAGCTCATCACATGCCAGTGAGATTGCAATCGGGTACAGAGCAAAAGAAGACATACCCAATAGCGCCAAACCCACCACCATAATACTGTAACCGGGAATAAGGCTCATCAGTCCGGTTGCAAAAATACCTAACAGACAGGCCGCTGCCATCAGCAGGGTTTTACTCATCTTACAGGATAACGCGCTGACAACAGGTTGAATGGCCATGCCACCCAGAACGGTCGAAGCCATTAAGCCACCGATTTGCTCTGCTGTCAGGTTTTGCATCTGCAGCGAAATGGGCAAAAGACCATATACCGAGCTCATGACAATACCTGAGACGAAACAACCCAGTACCGCAGGTTTGCTCAATGCAAAAATCTGGCGGGCAGACAGGCTGATGTGTTGTTCGCAAGCCGGTTGCGACTGCTTGCATGCCAGCGCGGGAATTGCCGCCAGGGCGATCAAACCCAGAATACTGACAAAGGGCAGCAATCCTTCCACACCAATGAAGCCAATGCCAAACTGCCCCAGAGTGCCGCCGCCGTACAAGGCTGTCATGTATAAACCCAGGCGTTTGGCGCGCTCTTTTTTGTTATCGCCAATCAGAAGCCAGGATTCAACGACCACAAAGATGCCTGCCACAGCGATACCGGCCACAAAGCGTGCCATCAGCCAGGTCAGCTGTTCAGGCACTATCGGCATAATGACAATAGTGACTGCCAGCAGTGCCAGAAAACTGATAAAGGCAATTCTGTGCCCGGCACGAGCCACCACTTTTTCGACCAGCAATGCGCCAATCAGCAATCCTAAATAAAACGTACTGGCCAGCCAACTGGCCAGAGAAGCAGGCAGAGCAAAAAAACTTAACGTCAGTGGGATCAGGCTCATTAGATAACCTGATGCAATAGCAAAAATCGCCAGGCCGGCAACCGGTACAAAAATACCGCCGGACTGACGCGTAGCAGTGATATGACTCACTACACTAATCTCCAAATTAAAGGGTGCAGGCCTTGCAGGGGAGCTGTTTGGGTCTACAGCTTTGGGTGGACCTGCGCAAAGACGTTACAGGCGATGCCTGTGTATATGGCGCAGAATATGGACTGAAAAACGATGAAGGTAAAATGAGAAAAAGTAATATCCAGAGCCGGTTTTTCTCACACATATTATATGGAAAAATAGCTATTTAGAGCTGTTAGTGTTTAATCAGGTTAAATTAGTGTTAATTTTAGTTTTGTTTATTATTTTTCAATAGGTTATTGGTATTAAAAATAGAATTTAGCCAATTATTTAGATGTGTAAATATTTGTTGTCTATCAAATAGTTGTGGTTAATTTTTAACCAGGAAAAGGCTGGCAGCATAAAATAATTTCTTTTTTGCCTAATTGTCGGCATTAGTCTCGTGAAAAGAAGCCTGGTAGTTCTTTTTGGTGCAAAGATTCACTTATTCAGTGCAAATTTTTATGGTTGTTTTTGGCTAGTAAGCGGAAGGGATTATAATAATCTATTTAAAATCAATAAATTAAAAAGTTGGCACGATGCGTGCTTTATTATGATCAGGCTGTGGTGGTGAAAACTTGTAATCTTGCAGGTCATTGATTACAAGCGATCTCCATGCCACTGCAGACTACTGAGTGTAGGTACATTTTGTCGATGATTGACTGTGGTGCTGTTCCGCGTAGCGGGGGAACAGCACCTTTTTTTATGCGGCGTTTATCGCTTGTTTCTCAGATAGCGTTTGCGTCTTTCTTCTTTGTTCTTGGCTTTATCGGCCGCTTTACGTTCATTATCCAGAGCGACATCAATCAACTCCTGAGTGATCATTTCAGGCCGTTCCATGGTGATTTGTCCCAGTGTGCCATTGCGCAGCTCATTGATCAGAATCTCGGACGCTTTGTGTAAATCTACTTTGCCGCCTGAACGCAAGCAGCCACGTTTACGGCCAATGGCTTCCATCAGCTCAATTTCAGATTCCGGTAATTCATCTTCCAGCTCGTAACGCTTCTGCAAAAGGCTCGGGTAGGCGTCTTTTAAATATTCCACCGTAAAGAAAGCCACATCAATATAGTCCATGGCGGTATCTTTTACGGCACCGGTAGCGGCCAGACGGAAACCACTGTGCGGGTTTTCTACTTTCGGCCACAAAATACCCGGAGTGTCAGACAGCACAATGCCGTTTTGCAGATTAATGCGCTGTTGCTGACGGGTAACGGCTGGCTGGTTTCCTGTAATGGCAACCGATCGGCCTGCGAGGGTATTGATGATGGTCGATTTGCCGACATTGGGAATACCCATGATCATGGTGCGAATGTTTTTGCCCATTTCTTCACGGTTGGGCGCCAGCTTACGGCACAGCTCCAGAATCTTGTGAACTTCATTCTGGTTTTCTGTGGTGATCGCCATGGCTTTCACATTGTGCTCTTTCTCCAGATGCGCAATCCACAGCTCTGTCATTTCCGGATCGGCAAGATCGCGTTTGTTAAGCACCTTAATAACCGGTTTATCGCCGCGCAAAGATGCAATCAGCGGGTTTTCGCTGCTGAAGGGGATGCGGGCATCAAGCACTTCAATAATGACGTCGACTTTTGGAATGGCTTCTTCAATTTCTTTACGGGCTTTGTGCATATGGCCCGGAAACCATTGGATAGTTGTGCTAGACATTTGAAAAATAAACCTTTTACTTGTAATGGTAGTGCTTTGAGTTTGAAAGCGCTTTTCAATATCGGGTAAGGCACACCTCAAAAAACTGATGTTTCTGATGGTGGTTCACCTGCTCAGAAAACAACCCTCAAAGTCACAATGAATTGCAGTGATCTTAACACTATAACGACTGGACGTGGTAGGTGGATGGCGCGAGTGGTTTGTCTGATGTCAATGATTCAATTGATCTCATGGCTGCGAATCTTTAGTGAATTGAAACGAAACAGCCTTGGGAAATCTTATCGTTCTGTTGAGTTATTGTCGAATAGCTGCCATACCATATTAAGGCTGAATGACAGGCAGTGCGCAATACTGAATGCTGCAACTCTGGTTACAATTTAACTCAAACCTGTTCGCGTGTGCCTTCATGCAATAGAAGGGGAGGATGAATGCAACACCATGAATTGCTTATTTTCTTTGCGTTATTACTGTTTGCATTTGGCTTATTTTCAAAGCTGGCGGAACGCAATTGGCTGACCGGTCCCATGGTATTCATGAGTATCGGTATTCTTGCAAGCCCATTGGCATTGAACCTCTTTAGCGTGGCACCAGAGCTGGAAGCGGTAACACTGATTGCTGAACTTGCACTGACAATTGTACTGTTCACTGATGCATCACTCATTGATTTGAAAACGCTTTCGCATTCATCGTCCAGAGTTCCCGCGCGTTTACTTCTGATTGGATTACCGCTGACGATGCTATTTGGCACGGTACTCGGTGTGTGGATGTTTGACGGCAACAATATCTGGGCAATCACACTGATGGCGCTGATTTTGTCACCCACTGATGCGGCTTTGGGGCAGGCTGTGGTTAAAAGTAAAGAAGTGCCGAATCACGTCAGACAGTCAATCAGTGTGGAAAGTGGACTCAATGATGGCATCGCGTTACCGCCGATACTGTTTTGTCTGGCTATCCTGAGCGCAGAAGCAAAAGGCGAAGGATCGGAGTGGTTACATTTTCTGTTCATGCAAGTGACTCTGGGTCCTGTTGTGGGTCTGGCCGTCGGTTATCTTGGCGCGAAGCTGATAGAGCATGCAGCTCGTCATGACTGGATGGATGAAGGCTTTTTACGTTTGTCGGCATTACCTATGGCTATTCTGGCGTACGCATTTGCTGAGAGCACCGGTGGGAACGGCTTTATTGCTGCATTTTGCGGGGGAGTCGGGCTGCGTCTTGGCACAATTTCTGTTGAAATCCGGCATCAGATGCAGGAATTTGCAGAAACCGAAGGTTTGCAGCTTGTCCTGGTGATATTTCTGATCTTTGGTTTGGCAATGGTGCCTGATGCCGTTTCTTACTGGGGGTGGACAGAGCTTGTGTATGCACTGGCTAGCCTGACTGTTTTACGCATGCTTCCTGTTGCGGTTTCTCTGCTTGGGGCAAAGCTTGACTGGCCGTCCATCTGGTTTATTGGCTGGTTTGGCCCAAGAGGAATTGCGTCGGTGCTGTATGTGCTAATGGCTCTGGCTGCGATTGGTTTCAACGGGTATGAGCAGATCATGTCAGTGATTGTGTTGACGGTGGCAATCAGCGTTTATGTACACGGACTCAGCGCTGTGCCGCTGAGTAAGCGGTTTGGCAGCAGGCGAAGTTGATTGCTTTCCGATATCGTAAGGTGATCAGCGTTTTCTGTATCGTTAGCACAGGTGTAACTGACGGGGGTCCATCAGATGGAGGGATAGCATGTTGATCAACATTATTCTGGGTATCAGTGTCATGCTTCTCTGCCTGATGTTCCAGAGTTTACTGCTGGTTGTGTCGTTATCTTTTTATGTCAGTCATCATGTCTGGGTAGAGAGCCCGCGGTTGGGGTCGCGTATGCTCTTGCTGATGAGTGTGATGACGCTTTTGCTCATAGGCAACCTCGTACAGATTGGTGTTTGGGCCTGGCTGTTTTACGGATTAGATGAGTTCACTGATTTTGCAACGGCTTATTATTTTTCTTGTGTGAACTTCGCCACCTTGGGATATGGCGATATTGTGATGTCCGACCGCTGGCGTTTATTAGGGCCGATTGAATCGTTAAACGGGATTGTCATGGTGGGTGTCTCCACCTCGACTCTGTTATGGGCGCTACAGGACACACTGCGAATCATGAATCAGGAAAAGCGAACAGACTGAGTGGACGGTGAAAACTTAGCAGCGTGACCAGAATGCTGAACCAGTTATCGAACTAACCCGTGTTGCCAACATTTTACTTGAGCGCCGTCACACTCGGGATTATAGTGCGTTGTTGATTATTGAGTTGGCATTTTATGTCCTGGCATATTATTCGCGTGTTCTGGTTATCGTTTTTTGCGCTGTTCTTCTCTGCGCAGGCGATGTCGTGTCTGGATGGTCAAGACACTGAAGCGACGGCTAAGCGCTTAGTCGTTGCAGAATCCCGTCTGATCGATGCCATTCTCAGCGAACCGACTTCCCGTCAAAACAAATCCTCTGATTCAGCACCGGCAACTCAATCACAGCATTCTGGCTCTGCGGTCGCCATTCTTCATTCTGTCCGCTGGCACATCTCGCAGCGATACAATGTTCATGACGGTGACTCGGATCGTCTTGATCTGGCTCCGCCTTGGTATCAGGTCAGCGACGCCCGTCTGTTGCAGCGTTTAGCTCAGTCACCCAGATACCTGGCTTATCAGGATTTTCGCCCTTCTTATCGTCTTTCCGGCTGGAAAGAAACCAACGCCATGTATGTGGCACTGAACAGCCATTACTTCAGCTGATAGTCCCTTTCAAATTAGTGACATCGTCACATTTCTTGTTTTTTAACTCGGCACATTGCTGAGGGGATATTGATGAAGAAAAATCATACCAGAGCATCAGTACGGGTGCTGAATCATTACGCTGCCTGGAAATATGTGGTGCTGGCGGTAACCGTTGTGATGCTGACATTCAGTGCCATTCCGACCTGGTACGGCGAGCAGCCGTCTATTCAGATCCAGTCGGCCAGCGCCGGAAGTGAGCTGAATCATGTAGCCAGCGTGAACCGATACCTGAAACAGCAGGGCATTGAGGCACAGGAAATTAAACAGCAAAACAATCAGATGGTCATCGTTTTTGATAACGAATCTGATCAGTCTAAGGCACGTGAAGCGCTGGATAAGCGGGTGAAAGAAGGTGATAACATCACCTATTCATACGTCTCCGTGGCACCTGAGTGGTTCGGAAAAATGGGCTTCAGCCCGATTCAGCTGGGTCTGGACTTACGCGGTGGCGTGCAGTTCCTGCTTAATGTCGACCTTGATACTGCGTTTCAGGAACAGCGCGCTGCGATAATGGATGATGTGACAGAGATGCTGCGCAGTGAGCATCTGCGCGGGGTACGCATCAAACAGCACGATACGGATGGTTTCAGCGTTGAGACCAAAGCAGAGACAACAGACGCCACGGTGCTGAACCAGATCAGCCAGTATGTGAAAAAGCATTATCCGAGCTGGGATGTCAAACGAGGTTCAGACAGCCTGACCGTAATGCCGACCAAACAAAACAAGCTTGATTTCCAGTCGGCGACGCTGCAGCAGAACCTGAAGATCATGCGCGATCGTATTGAAGAGCTGGGCATTACTGAAGCACTGGTTCAGCGTCAGGGCGAGCACAGTATTCGCATTGAGCTGCCTGGTGTGCAAGACCCGTCACAGGCTAAAAATGTTATTGGTGCCACCGCCAGTCTGGCATTTTATGAAGTGAAATCGGATTTCGAAGCAGGTTCCGGTGATGTGATCAGACTGAAAGATAACAGTGGCCGCACTGTGATTCTGAATAAACGTCCGGTACTGAGTGGCGAACATATTGTGAATGCGCGGGCAGGTATGGATCAGGTAGGGTTCTCGGAAGTGAATATTTCGCTTGATCATGCCGGCGGCAAGATCATGAGCGATTTCTCGGGCAAACATATCGGCAAGCCGATGGCGACCGTCTACCGTGAATACAAAACCAATGCCAGGGGTGATACCGAGCGCAGCGAGCGCGTTATCAGTGTTGCTACCATTCAGTCGCAGTTGGGTAACCAGTTCCGTATTACCGGAGCGGGTTCCCCGGATGAAGCGCAGCAACTTGCTTTGCTGTTACGTGCTGGATCGCTGACGGCGCCGGTGACTATCGTCGAAGAACGCACTATAGGCGCATCGCTGGGTGCGGAAAATATAGAAAACGGCTTTTCCGCACTGGCACTGGGTATGGCGCTGACGCTGACCTTCATGGCCTTGTGGTATCGCCGGCTTGGCTGGGTGGCCAATGTCGCGCTGATGGCAAACATGATGTGTCTGCTGGGCCTCATTGCATTGCTGCCGGGTGCTGTGCTGACTCTGCCGGGGATCGCCGGACTGGTGCTAACGGTGGGCATGGCGGTGGATACTAACGTGCTGATCTTCGAGAAAATCAAAGACAAACTGGCAGAAGGCCGAAGCTTAGCTCAGGCCATAGACCTGGGGTTTAGCAGTGCATTCAGTACGATACTGGATGCCAACATCACGACTATGATTACCGCACTGATTCTGTACTCCATCGGAAACGGGCCTATTCAGGGCTTTGCTTTGACATTAGGGCTGGGACTGCTGACCAGCATGTTTACCGGCGTGTTTGCTTCACGGGCATTGATTAATCTGATTTGGGGCCGCGACAATCGTCGTGATGTGAGGGTGTAAAGATGGCTGGTTATTTGAAATCCCGGATTCGGAATATCCGTTACATCACCAGTATTGTGTCTATCGCGCTGATGGTGATTTCGCTGGCAGCTTTTGCCATCAGAGGTCTGAACATGGGGCTGGATTTTACCGGCGGCATGGTGACCGAGACGGCGATCAGCCGATCGGTCACCAGCCATCAATTGCTGGATGTGCTGAAACCGGCGCTGGGTGATTCTACCTCAGTGACAAAGTCCGGGGCTGACGGGCGCTGGGTAATTCGCTACGCATTGCCAGAACAAGGGGGAGAAGCAGGACAGACAGTCCCCGATGTTGAGCAGTTGCTGCATCAGGTGTCCGGCCAGGTGGAGATCATCAGCAACAGCATGGTGGGATCTCAGGTCGGACAGGATCTGGTTGAGCAGGGAGGATTAGCACTGCTGGTGTGCATCCTGTGTATTTTGGGTTACCTCTGTTTCCGTTTTGAGTGGCGGCTGGCCAGCGGGGCGTTGCTGGCGCTGATGCACGACGTCGTCCTGGTGTTGGGCTTTTTTGCGCTGACCCAGATGGAATTTAACCTCACGGTATTTGCTGCAGTGCTGGCAATTCTGGGTTATTCGCTTAATGATTCGATCATTATTGCAGACCGGATTCGCGAAATGCTGGTGGCGAAACAGCAAACGCCGACGCCGGATATCAATGATCAGGCGGTGATTGCGACGTTTTCACGTACCATGGTGACCTCAGGAACCACGCTGATCACCGTTGCCGCGCTCTGGTTAATGGGCGGGGCACCCTTGGAAGGTTTCGCGACCGCAATGTTTATCGGTATTATTTCCGGTACATGGTCATCGATTTCGATTGGGACTGTTTTGCCTGAATGGTTAAAGCTGGAGCCAAAACATTATCTGCCGGCTGAGGTCGATTCGGCGCCTTAATTTAGCAGATAAAAAGAGGTCAGCTCACGCTGACCTCTTTTTTTGCTTTACCGTTGGAATCTGATTTGCCCTTGTTATAGCCAGACTTCGACACCTGTCTCAATCTTCCTGAGTCGGTTTATCTCTACAACGCAATGATCTTGTGGCAGGTTTTCTCCAGCGCTATTTTGTCATGGCTGATAAGCACTAAAGCACAACCCACCTCCTGAGTCAGTTCCACAATCAGCTGGAGCGTACTGGCCGCCGTAATAGGGTCGAGACGCGATGTCGGCTCATCGGCGATCAGTAGCTTAGGTTTCATCAGCAATGCCCGCAGAATGGCAAAGCGCTGCAGTTCACCACCAGAGACCTGAGTTGCTTTACGGCTCAGCAGATCGTCTGAAAGTGCCAGTCGCTGCATCAGCGGCTGAATATTGCGGGTATCCAATTGATGGTGAAGGCACAAATCATTGAGCAGAGTTTGCAGCGTGGCGCTTTTGGCAAGCGCGCTGGGGGGATCCTGATACAATTTCAGTGCATTACCTGTTCTGAGCTGCTGTTTATTGATAATGCGCCCCGTCGAGGGGCTCTGTAAACCCAGTATCAGATCCGCGAGTGTTGATTTACCACAGCCACTGTCGCCGCTGATGCCGAGAATCTCACCTTCTGCCAGGGTAAAACTCAGATCGCGGAACAGGGTTTTATCACCAAATTGCATGGTAAGCGATTCGGCTTCTATCAGCGGTTGGTCTGTGTCCGGCAGTCTTGCCTGCGGCCAGAAACGGGGATCGGCGGCAATCAATGCTTTGGCGTACGCCGATTCCGGCTGCTGCAGGAGGCGCCCGGCCGGACCGCGCTCCTGAATCACACCTTTTCTCATCACTATGATTTCCCCACCTAAGCGCTGGGCGACTTCAATATCGTGGGTAATGGTCAGAACGGCGCCTCGTTGTTTGTGGCTGACGAGTTGCCCGATGATCTGATCTTTGCGGCTGGCATCCAGCCCTTTGGTCGGCTCATCGGCGATCAGCAGCTCACCGCCTGCCTGCGTTGCACACAGGTACGCCACCCGTTGCGCCATGCCCCCGGAGAGCTGGTGCGGGTACTTCGCCATGTCCTGATCCAGCTCCACGCTGGTGAACGCGCGCTCGGTCTGTGATTGTGCCTGAGCTGGGTCATTATTGACTATCTCATGCACTTCACGGACCTGTTCACCCACGGCCATCAGCGGGCTCAGTGCATACCAGGGCTCTTGCGGCAGTACCGAGAGTTTTTTTCCCCACAGCTTCTGCCGCTCGGACAGACTCAAATTCTGCTGGGCCTGTCCGAACAGACTGATGCGCCCTTGCATCGACAGTGTGCCGGGCAGGGTGCCGATAATGGCATTGGCTAACAGGCTTTTTCCTGAGCCGGTTTCACCGAGAATAGTGACGGCTTCACCTTGTCGCAATGCGAAGGAAAGCGGATTGACCAGCATTTGCTGCTGTGCCTGTACCGAGAGGTGTTCGACATTTAATAGTATGCTCATGACTGCTTACCTTGTGCCAGCAGGTGGAAACTCATCACCAATAAAAAGACCACTGCGATGGGTTGCATCAGCACCCAGGGGGCCTGCTGGTAATAGCGGAACAATTCCACCATCATCAGGCCCAGCTCGGCTTCGGGCGGCTTGAGTCCGACATAGAGAAAACCGATGGAGGCCAGTGCCAGAATGGCATTGCCGGCGCCAAAACAACCCAGAGTGAACAGATCTGTTTTCAGCTCTGGCCAGAGATGGCGCTTGAACTGGTACCACACGCCAAAACCATAAAGGCGGGATGCCTCGATCTCCGCAGAGCGCAGCAGCACCAGTGTACGGCTGCGAACGACCCGGAAATATTCAACCCAAAGCATCAGTGAAATCGCCAGATACAGGATCATAAAGGAGCCCGGCACCATAGCGCCAAACAGCAGCACCAGAATCAAACCCGGCAACGACAGCAAGATGTTCACCAGCCAGGACAGGGTTTTATCCCACCAGCCGCCTTTCCATGCTGCGATGATGCCAGTCAGCAGGCCGAGCGCCGCAGAAGTCGCCACACTTACCAATGCCATCAGCAAAGATGTTGTGATGGCGCTGCCAAGGCGGGCAAAGTTACTGCGCCCGTAATGGTCGCGGCCCAGCGGTTCCTGCCAGCTCGGCGCAGCAAAAACCTGAGACAGCGATTGCTGCGCCGGATCGCCACGGAAAACCAGTGTTTCGATTGCGGTGAACAGTATCAGTGCGGCAAGTACAGAGAGACCCAGCCACTGACTGCGGGATAGCGATGTGAATACTGTCATGCCATCACCTGCTGCTTAGCCAGCCGTTGACGCGGATCAAGCAGGTACTGTGAGATATCTACCAGTGTATTGATGGCAACAAACAGCAGGCCCATCAGCAGGGCGGCACCCTGGATCACAGGAATATCGCGACGAAAAATCGCGTGAGATAAAGCATGGCCGATACCAGGCCAGGAGAACAGCGATTCAATCATCACAATACCTTCCACCAGGCTGACAGCCTGAATGCCAACGAAAGCCATTACAGGCAGCGCAATATTCAGCTGACCGTGGCGGGTAAAAGCCTGTTCGTGGCTCAGCCCTTTCAGTCTGGCAAACTGAAAGTAGGGAGCGTTCAGCACCTGATGTGTTGAGTTGCGGATCATGCGGCTCGACATGGCCGCCATACTGAGTGCCAGTGCAAGTGCGGGCAACACCAGATATTCCGGACTGCCGAAACCAGCCACAGGGAACAGGTTGAAATGTAAGGCGAATACCAGAACGAGCAGCAGGCCAATCAGAAATACCGGCTGAGCTTTAATGATAATGGCGCTGAACAGTGCAACATGGTCGCTCCACTGATTGACGCGGCGTCCGCAATACAGACCGACCGGAATCGCAATGAGCAGCGACAAACCAGTGGCTGCTGCCGCCAGCAGTAATGAGTGACCTAACTGATGAGACAGCGCCTGTACCACAGGTTCGCCGCTGACCAGAGAGTTACCCAGGTTAAAGTGCAGCAGATCCCACAGCCAGTTGAAATATAACTCAATGCCGGAGCGATCCAGCCCCAGCTCAGTCTGAACGGCTTGTGCTGCTTCGGCATCGACGTAGTCGTAGCCATAGCGTCCTGCTGCAATACGATAAGCGATGTCACCCGGAATCAGACGCATCAGCACAAAGGTCAGTGTGCCGACAGACCAGGCGACAAACAGTGCCTGGTAGACACGAGAAAACAGAATCTTAATCATTGAACTGCATCTCCGACACCCGGTAATTGATTTCAAACGGGTCGAATGAGAAGTCACTGATCTTGTCGTTTACCGCAACAATCTGACGGTAATAGGTTACCGGAATCAGCGGCATTTCATCGGCTAGTAAGCCGGCAGCCTGCCGGGCCAGTTGGCGATATTTAACTGAATCTGGCTCAGCAGCCAGCTGCGCAAGCAGGTGACTGAAGGTTGGCGAAGACCAGTGCATCGGTCCCCAGTCTGAGCCTTTTTCAGTAGCGAAGTCATTCATCAGCAGAGGCAATGGGTCTGCCAGGGTACCGAAGTTACGTGCGATCAATGCCATTTCCAGACTGTTATCATGATGCTTGGCCGGGATCGCGCTGGAGTTATCAATAGAAATCTGAACATCAATACCCAGCTCACGCCATTGTGCCTGGAGCGCGGTACTGATCAATGGCAGTTCCGGGCGGTCGGAGTATGTGACAAGCTGAATACGGAAAACCTTGCCGTCTCTTTCCAGCAGACCCTGATCGTTGGCATGCCAGCCTTGTTCCGCGAGCAGGTCTCTGGCCCGTTCAAGGTTGCGCTTAGCCGTGGCTTGCTGATCGATATGCCAGGCCCCTAATGCCGGAGAAAATAGCTGATAGGCTTCCGAGCCCGGTAAACGCAGCACCGATTGCGCAATCCCTTCCCGGTCCAGCGCCAGACTCAATGCCTGACGCACCGATTTGTGGTTGAGAAACGGATGTGCATTGTTGAGTTTTACCAGCACAGTACGCGGCATGGACTCCACATGCAGCTGCAGATTGTTGGCGGCTTTCAGACTCTCAATACTGATAGGGTCCAGCGTGTAAACCAGATCCATCTGACCACTTTGCGCCAATAATGCCCGGCTTTCAGGGCGGTGGCCTGCCAAATACTCAACGGTTTCAATGTGTGCTTTTTGGCCCCAGTAGTCGGAAAAGCGGCTGGCCTTAGCTTTGTGTGGCGGCTGCAGCTCTTCGATTTGATACGGGCCTGTGCCCTGAAGTGCCACTATCTTACCGCTATCGCTGAAAGAACCGGGGATCACGATAGCGGTAGAGTAGTGCGCCAGAACAGAAGGCAGAGCGCGGAATGGGCGGTCCAGCGTGATTATCACCTGATTATCTCTGGCCTGAATCGACCGTATAGGCACCTGGCGAATAACACCCGGCTTACGAAGCGCCTGATTAAGTGACTGAGCTGCAGCTTCTGCCGTCAGCAGGCTGCCATTGTGGAATTTGACTTCGGGTCGGATACTGAATATCCAGTTCAGGCCGTCTGCACTTTGCTGCCAGCTGTTTGCCAGCAGCGGATAGAGTTCTGCCTGTCCATTGATGCCGACAAGTGATTCCACCACTTGCAGGCGGGAAAACAGATATCCGTCTTTCGACATATCCTGGCTGTTAAATTCAAACGGGCCGGAAATGGCCAGAGTCTGGTGGGCCGGCGAAGATGGTTTCCAAAATATGAGGATGCCAGCCGCCACCACTAAGGTGAGCAATAAGATTTTTTTCATGTCCCTTCAAATTGTTTTGTTATAACATAACAATATTCCAGCATGAGAAAGGTTTTCATGTCCAGCAGAATTTTTATGGAGCATAAGAAAAGTGAATGATCTCGAAGACTAATGGCTGAAACCAGGTAATGCAGGCATGTATATCTGAAGCGGCTTCTCGTGTTCGTGGTAAGCGAAAAAATGCTAACAACTCATGGTCTGTTCAAGCTGCATTCAACTTTGTTGTGCGAGGCTGAGTGTTCGGATGCAGGTATTGTCCTGTTTCCTGTACCTGATAATGAGGTGACAGATGAAAAATATCCTTACTGGTGTGATCGCACTGGTTGTAGGTTTCTTTGCGCTGACCTTTGCGGCAGTCATGGGACTGACGATGGCATTGATTGCATTTATTGCTCAGCCATTCCTCAAGCGCAAGCTAGCGAAAGAATTTGCCACTTTCAATGCGGCGCAAGCTGATAATACGTCGCCAAAAGGGCGCGTTATTGAAGGTGAGTACGAGCCGGTTCAAAGCCGATAAGGTTCACACATGCCAGACATCGAACGCCAGCACACAGTGCTGGCGTTCGCTATTTCAGTGGTTGTGGTTTTAACTGCTGAGACGACACCTTGCGGCTTTTCTGCTTATTTTGTGACTTGGTTTCTCAGGCAATCAAGAAAATCATCCAGATGCCCTTCCTCCAGATAGAATCGATAGTGCTTGTTGGCACTACGAAACTCAAAGCGACCTTCATCTTCTGCGATTAGCCTGACTAATAGGTCAAAAGCTTGTCGCGGGCTAGTGCTGCCTAATCTGACCAAATGGGAAATACTGTAACTGCGGGAAGAGTCTGACAGGTTCAGATTGCCGTAATACTTTTTCCAGTCTGCGGTAAAAATCTCAACTGGCTGACCGGTACGAAAATAACTGAAGTTTTCGAAGCCAAGCGGATAAGAGATATCAGCTTTCAGGGCGACATACCGCCGGTTAAAGCCATTATCCGCGACGAGCGCAATCTGAAAATCAGGTTCAATATTGTTGTACTGATTCTTGGCCAGATGGTAAAGGTCTAGCCGGCAGGAACGGCTATCCAGTTTTGTGGTGCTGGTCGGCAGAGGTTTTGGTGGAGCACTGGCAGCAGAGTACGCTATGAACAGTATGAAAAACAATTGGATATGACCATACATCACTTGATTTTCCAGTTCATCGAGACAGGCATTACCCAGTTCAACTCGAGATCTTATTGAATTGTTCGTTACTAATAGCATAGCGACTGGGTGACTATCAGTGTGACCGGGATGCGGGCTAAACCATTGATCCGGCAATTAAGTGATGCGGAATCTCATAAGTGAGTAATTCAGGCTTGGTATATCTTCGCTTTGACCATATGGCGGTACTGAGACGGGCTCAGCGTAAACTGTTGCTGGAAACGGGTACTGAAATGATGGGCGTCACGATAACCGACCTGTTCTGCGACATCCTGAACAGATAACCCAAAGTCCCGCAACAGGATTTGTGCCGCTTCCATACGCAAAGACTGCAAATATTCATGCGGAGTCTGGCCGACCTGGGTTTTGAACCGGCGTTGAAAAGTCCGTAATGGCAAGCCGCACTGTTCTGCAACGTCTTTTGCTGTGATGGGGCGGGATAAGTTGCGTTTGAGCCAGTCCTGCGCCAATGCGATGGACTCATCAAACTGAACTTCTCCGCCTATCTGATAGAAGGGCTGCTGATCAGACTGAGAAATTTCATGCCCGAAATGCGTTTCGACTGTTTTCGCCACACTTTGGCCAAAATGCTCACGTATCAGGTACAGGATCAACTCTGATTGCGAGTTGATACTGACGGTACAGTACAAACCATTCGCAACAGTAATGGACGCCTGGCGGTTCAGAACAACTGCCGGGTAACGTGCGGCAAACTTATCGTAATAGTACCAATGCGTGGTTGCTACTTGCTGATCGAGCAGTCCGGTTTCGGCCAGCCAGCAGACGCCTGTACCTGTGGCGATAATTTTGGCGCCCTGCTGATATTGGTGAGTCAGCCATGACACCAGTTCCGGGCATTGCTTCAGCGCGGAGATCGGGTTGCCCCAGATGGGCGGCAAAATCACAAAATCGAATTGTCCTGATTCTTTCAGGGTCAGATCCGGTTGTAACCGCAGGCCGGATTTGACCGCTGGCGGTGAAAGACTCTCTGCAACAACCGAAATTGAAACGGGTTTTGACCTCTGATCCTGTTTGGGCCTCAGGCTGGCAGCACTGCTCAGCATCTCTGCAGCAAGAGAAATACCTGTGATTAACGCACGCGGATAAAGGACAAAGGCAATCTTCATAGTCAGCACTCTGTTTTAAACGTAATGGAGTCAGAAACGGGGTGATTTTTTCTGAACCTGAGCTGAAGCTGGTTACTCATGCCGACACAAATTCGTCTTCTTGATCTGGTTTGGCGTTTATGTCAGTAATTATGGCGTAAAAGCCAGGTGAAATACCAGTGGAACTTGGTAATCTGATAGGCAAATAAATCATGAAGCAAGAAGCATACAATGAAATTACCTCTGATTGTCGGAATGGGCGGTATCAATGCCGCAGGTCGTAGTTCAGGTTTTCACAGTTATAAACGTATGCTGGCAGACATGCTGCCGGCCAGCGATATGCATTCAACCTGGCAAGATCTGGCGCACCGAATGGGCCTGGCAGACGGTGACGTCACTGACACTGTGATTGAGGCGATCAAGGACGGCACCTTAATCCGCCGTATTGAAACCTTCGATCCTGATCGCGTACTGCAGCAATATAAAACAGCGATTTCAGGCGGTAATGAACAGATCTGTTTCACATTGCGTAAATCAAAGCTACCTGCGCATGTACCGGAGAACTGGCACCTGGAAGAAGAGGGCAGCAAAGTCCATATTACGGTAACCGGTGAGCTGGATGCACTGCTGGCCGATTATGTCACTTTTCCTGTCAGCAGTGGCGGCAACATTCCCCGTGGCTTTGAACCGGGTAAGTTATATAACTCACGGTTTCATCCGCGCGGACTGCAACTGACCATTTATGGCGCCTCAGATGCGCTCAATTCCCTGGGTGTTGACTGGTCGGAAATACTGACCCATATCCGCCCTGACGAGGTTGCTGTGTATGCCGGTAGTGCGCTGGCGCAGATTGATGATCAATCCATAGCTGGTATGGTTGCCGCACCGCTTACCGGCGGGCGGGTCAGCTCGAAAATGATGGCTTTATCGCTGGCTGAAATGCCGGCCGATTTCATCAACGGCTATGTGATTAACAGCGTTGGGACAACGGGCACCAACATGGGGGCCTGTGCAACCTTCCTGTACAATTTGCGTCAAGGCATGCAAGACATTCAAAGTGGTGCGGCCAAAGTGGCGATTGTCGGAAACGCTGAAGCGCCTGTGGTCTCTGAAATCATGGAAGGTTTTCGTGTGATGGGTGCGTTAGCTGAAGACGCACAAATCTGCGCGCTGGATGACAGTGACACCGTAGATAACCGCCGTGCCTGTCGTCCGTTTTCTGATAATGCCGGATTTACCATGGCAGAATCAGCCCAGTTTGTCGTGCTGATGGAAGAAGAGCTGGCCTTGAAGCTGGGGGCAAATATCTATGGTTCTGCTGCCGATGTATTTATCAATGCTGACGGCAATAAGAAATCTATCTCAGCACCGGGGGTAGGCAACTATGTCACTGTTGCGAAGGCTGCGGCACTGGCGCAGGCCATTCTTGGCCCGGACGGTGTGAAGAAAACCTTTGTCCAGGCCCATGGTACAGGCACACCGCAAAACCGAGTTACGGAAAGCCACATACTCAACGAGGTGGCAAAGACCTTTGGCATTGAAAACTGGCCGGTGACGGCGATTAAATCTTATGTTGGTCATTCTATGAGTGCGGCAGCCGGCGATCAGCTGATGGCTTCTCTGGGGGTCTGGCAGTACGGCTGGATTCCGGGGATTAAAACGATTGATCATATTGCCGATGATGTGCATCAGTCCAATCTGAATATTTTGATGGATCATTACTTTGCCGGCACAGCGGGTGATGATATGCAGGGCGTGATCATTAATGCCAAAGGCTTTGGTGGCAACAATGCATCAGCGCTGGTGCTATCGCCACAGAAAACCCTGGCGATGCTGCAAAAGAAATACGGGCAGCTTGCTATCGCTGAATATCTTGCACGTAATGTTAAGGTGCGTGGTGTCACCGCGGCGCATGATCAGCAGGCTTGTCAGGGACAGGAAGAAATCCGCTATGACTTTGGTGAGTCTGTGATGGATGAAACCTCGGTGACAATGACACAGGACAGCCTGACTTTGTCAGCCTTTGATGAAGCCATTGCATTGCCAACGGCAAATCCGTACGCCGATTACGAATAACCCATTCGTTGTCTTCAACAAAAAAACGGGCAGCTTAAAGCTGCCCGTTTTTTTTATTGCGCTGGTAAACGATCACTTGTTGCCGTGGTGACGGTTGCGGTGTTTATTCTTCCCACTGGATGAGCTGATCTTTTGGCCACTGACAGCCGGTATCGTGATACTGTTTTTCCAGCACATGACGTTTAATTTTCAGTGTAGGGGTCAGAATACCGTTCTCAATACTCCAGGGTTCTTTGATCATCAGAACACCTTTTATCTTGGCGTGTGATTCCAGTTCTTTATTGATGGTGTCGATTGCCCGGCTCACTTTTTTCGCATATCTGTCCTGGTCAAAATTAGGGTAAGCATGCGCTACCGCCAGCAGTATGGGGGCGGGCATACCTGAACCCACCACACACATCATTTCAATGCCACAAAGTTCAAAGAGGCGTTTTTCAATCGGAACCGGTGAAACGAATTTACCTTTCGCTGTTTTGAAGTTGTCTTTTTTCCGGCCCTGAATTGTCAAAAAGCCTTCTTCATCCAGACTGCCCAGATCGCCGGTATGCAGCCAGCCTTCATCATTGAAGCTTTCTTTGGTTGCGATGTCATTTTTGTAGTAACCAGAAAACAGGCCTTTGCTACGCACCAGAATTTCATCATCTTCGGCGATCTTGATGTCCACACCCGGCCCTGCACTGCCTACCGTGCCGATCTTGTCGCTACGAAACGGCAGGTTGAGTGTGCCATAGGCATAGTTTTCCGTCATACCCCAGGCTTCGGTGATATTGAGTCCGATACTCTCATACCAGCGCAACAGGGCCGGTGAAACCGGTGCTGAACCGCAGCCTAATACGCGCGCTTCATTCAGGCCCAGTCCATCAGCCAGTTTGCGTTTGATAAGACCGGACACAAAGGGGATTTTCAGCAAAATGTTCAGTTTTGTCTGCGGCAGTTTTTCCAGAATTCGTTGCTGGAACACAGTCCAGAGGCGGGGAACTGAAATAAATAATGTCGGGCGGTGCATTTTCACATCGTCAATGAAAGTATCCAGTGATTCAGGAAAAGCAACCTGCACACCTGCCATCATTGATGTGCCCAGGATATAGACACGCTCGGTGATGTGAGCCAGGGGAAGGTAGGAGAACAGACGTTCATTGTCGACGATGCCGATATGCTCAATGAGGTTCTGCGCCGAAAAAGCAAAGCCACCGTAAGAGAGAATGGCCCCTTTGGGTAACCCTGATGTGCCGGATGTATACACCAGCGACATCACGTCGTTGTCCTGATGGGAAGGGCGCTCTTCACTCGGGTTGTGCGAGTCAATTAACTCATTGAATGAGTGCTTACACTCTGGGGTATTCGGGTACGGGAAGCTGACAGTGATGATGTCTTCCAGATTGTTACAGACGGTATTGATCGCGCGGTTATCATCCAGCTTACCAATGAAAATCAGCTTGGCTTCACTGTGAGTCAGACAGTGCTCTATGGTGTCTGCACCTGCCGTAGGAAAGACAGGCACGCTGATGTAACTGCCGAGCATCATAGCCAGATCGCAGATATACCATTCAGCGCAGTTTTTCGATATCAAGCCTAGCTTGTCCCCTGGCATGAGGCCTTGCGCACGTAATGCGCTGACAAGGCGTAGTGCCTTATCTACGACCTCGGCATAGGTAAAGTCGGTAAACTGCCGGTTGATGATCTGGCGGAGAAAAATGTCATCCGGGCGTTCTTCTGCCCATTTCAACATGCGTTCATGAGGTAATGCTTGCGTCATGAGCGAATCCCTTAATGTGTTTGGCTGTAAAGGCAAAGTCATTGTAATGTTCCATTCCGTGGTTGTTATTATCTTGTTAAATAATTAAATGCGGCTTTAGGTGGAGCGTCAAGATATTACTGTATTGAATTTGCGGTAAAAATCTAACTCAGTGATCAAAAATAACGGTTTAAGTCATTGAGAAAGCAGGAAGAGATACTGACTAGCTGTACACCTGCAGCAGCTCTGTGAATTGTCAGAGCTGCGATGCAGTATGCATGTGTTTTTGTTACTGAATGTAAACAGTAACCTGAATGAAGGATTTCAGTTACTGTGCTTGTGGTGCGACAGGTGCCTGATACGCTTTGGTTCCCCAGAGTGGCACTGTGGACAGGCTGTGCTTATAGCTGCCTGATGTTTCTTTGGTGGAATAAGACAGATACATCAGTGTCTGGCTGTCGTGGTCAAACACCCGGCGAATTTTCATGGTTTTGAAAAAGACACTTTTCGACTTCTTGAAAACCACATCACCCGATTTCGATTTATCAATAGCGGCGATCATTTCCGGGGTAATTTCACCGGTTTGCCGGCAGGAAATGGATGAATCACTGGGATCTGAAAAATCCAGATCCGCTTCAATACTGGCAATGTGGCAGGTGACGCCTGGTATCAGCGGATCACTGAGCACATTCAGTTTGATGTCTTTAGTGGTAAATACGCCCAGACTGACGTCACCGACTTCGTTGTCTGAACAGCCTGCCAGTAAGGATGCTCCTGCGATCATGGCAGAAAAGAGCAGAGCGCGCTTCATTCAAAGTCTCCATTGTTCTGTAAGAATAGTGAGTGGAACGGTGTCGGATAATAATCACGCTCTCGCGGATTGTGCGTACATTTAGCGTTTTCTACTGCTTTTCATGGCTGCATGCCGTTCCAGGTACCAAGATAGCAATCCGCCCAGCATGACTCCAGAAAGATTTGCCACGGCATCGGAAAAAGAGCTCTGGCGCCCAAGATGAAGAACGCCCTGGAAAACTTCGAGCAGACTGCCAAAAATCATCAGTCCGATCAGCAGGGTAAGGTAGAAACGGTATTGCTGGCTGACACAAAGTGCCAGCATGGCAAAAAGCATATAAGTCAGTACATGAAGCAGTTTATCCAGGCCGGATATGCCGTAAGTATCTAAGTCGGCCAGTGATCCTTTCTCTGCGGCTGGCATTAAGGTCAGCCCTGCGATAGAAGCAGCATACAAACTGAATAGCAGCCATATCCATATCAGTAATTGCCGCTCTTTCAATGAAACATACAGTGAGATCGGTTCAGCATGTTTTCTCATGGTTTATAGCGTGAGCTTAACAGCTGATTCAGGTGCCGAACGGGAATGGCATAAGTGATGGCACTCGGCTGACTCAGTGCGTTTTCTTTGCTGGTTTGCACTAAGACCTTATTGATGACAGCGATGACTTCACCTGTGTCCTGATGGTAGACCGGACTGCCGCTGTTGCCGGGATAGGCCGTGGCATCAAACTGATAGACGACATAAGGGTTTTTCAGGTATTTGAGACGTGCGACTGAAAGCTCTTTTGCTGTACGGGCCGGTACTGCCATCGGCGTAATGCTGGATACCATGCCTCTGTGTGTCACCGGGTACAGGCCGAGCACTGCACCTATAGGGAAGCCAGTGAAGCTGTATATTTCACCTTCCCGCACCGGCCGCGGAGAGAGACGCAAGCTTGGTAAGGGGCTGCCAGTGATTTTCAGTAATGCCAGATCGTGATCACTGTCACGTGCAACGACTGTTGCGGTGCGGACATCCGGTGAAGTGCCTGTCCCGACAAAGACAACAAAGCCGGTGTTTGTATCCACTTCGATGGAAGTGGGGACAACGTGATTATTGGTGGCAATCAGTGTGCCATCGCCGACGACAAAGCCAGTCCCGATTAAATTAGCCCGTGGCGTCGCCAGTTTGTTGTAAGTGCCGACTCCGACAACTGAAGGTTTAATTTTCGCAATAACGTCTGGCAATGCGGCTTGTGTGTGCGTGGTTGTAAGCAGTATGCAGCCAAGGCAGAACAGAGTTCGCACGATGCACAAGGTGACTCGACGGGTACAGAAAAGCATGATTTTTGTCCTTACACGCTGGCAGAAAAAGGGGGGAACCTATCGCCCCGCACTGCGGGGCGTTGAGTTTACAGCCGGATTTTTTCTTCCAGTTTGCTCTTTAGCATCAGCAGCTTAGGATCGGAAGTCGTCACGCCAATTAAAACTTCTCGCGCATTTTCCTTCATATTGTTTGCCAGCAGACTTTCTGCATAGTGAAGGGCGATCTCAGGGTTAGTCTGTGCCTGTTTGTAGGCTTTTTCCAGCATTGGCAGTGCATTGGCGGCCTGTCCTGATTTCAGCAGACAATAACCGTAGGTATCCTGAATCTGTGGGTGCTCCTGAGCCAATCCTAAGGCTTTCGACGCACTGTCGCAGGCTTGCGGATACTTTTCCTGAGACAAATACAGCCAGGCAAGATTATTTAAAGCCACGACATTATCTGGCTGTTGCTCCAGAATGCGCCGGTACTGCGCGATAGCCTGTTCAGGTTGTTGCTCAAATTGCAGTTGGGCCAGTGTCAGGCGCAAGGGCGCGGCTTTATCACCGTATTCTTTGATGACCCCCTGCAGAAATGCAATGGCTTCCTCAGCTTGCTGGTTTAATGAATAAGCAGTGGCCACATCGTTGGCGCTGGCGATCCCCGGTGAGGCAGCATAGCGTTGCCGTTGCCATTCAACAGCTCGGGTATAGTCTTTGCGCTGCAGGTAATTCAGGGCTTGTAATCGCATGAAATACGCTTGTGTCTTTACGTTGTCCGGCAGGGCATCCAGTGTGGCCTGGCTGGCGCTGGCATTGTCCAGTTTCAGTTGCAGCCCGGCTTTCATCAGTGAAAAGATCGCCGTGTTCTGAAATAACTGCTCGGCCTTTTCGGCCAGTTGCAGGCTATCTCTCATTTTGTTGTTCAATTCTTTAATCTGGATATTGCGCATATACGCTGGCTGGCTGAGTACATCTTGCTCAAGCCATTTGGTGTAAGCCGGTTCGGCCTGACGGTAGTCGCGCTGACTGAAATAGATATCACCCAGCAGTCGCCAGCTTTGGGCGGTTTGCTGCTGGGGTGTCAGACTCGTCATGAGGCTGAGTGCCTGGTCCGGGTGTTTTTGCAGCATATAACCGCGAGCCAGATCCAATTTCAGTGCGGTATTATCCGGGTGTGCTTCGACCTGAGAAGCAACCAGAGATACAGCCTGGTCAAGTTGCCCACTGAGCTGACCATATTTGTACAGCGTCCGGGTGGTCAGATTCTTTCCCGGGTAATGGGAATAAGCGGTGCGCGCATAACCGAAAGCGGCGTCCATATCATTTTTGCTGGCGGCAATCTGGCCAAGCCCCAAAGTGGCTTGTAAGTTCTTGGCGTCTTTTACCAGTACCTGCTGATAGATTGCTTGCGCCTGATCGGGCTTTTTCTCAATTTGCAGCACCAGGGCATTGAGCATCTGGGCAGTCTGATCGTTTGGATTGCGTTCAAGCCAGGCAGTGACAAGTTGTTTGACCTCGTTGGCCCTGCCTTGTTTTAAGTAATAATAGGCAAGACCCAAATTCGCTTCTGCGAGGGACGGGTCGGTATCGAGAATGCGCTGGAGAGTGTCGACCCCCGTCGTATCATTACTGGCTAACTGAAGCAATCCTAAGCGAAGCTGCTTGCTGGTGGTTGGGTTATGATTGGCTTTTTCTGCCAGAGACATAGCGGCATCATTACGGCCGATTTTGGCGAGTTCCAGGCTCATATCTGAGATAAAGTCGCTGCTCGCTTTGTCTGTGGCATCGAATTGATTCATGGTTTGCATGGCACCGTCAATGTCACCCAGCTTAAGCTGGCTGGAGGCATACAGGCGTTGGATCATATGGTTTTGCGAGACAAAAGGCGCGACTTTTTCAAATCGCTCACTGGCCTGTTCATAATTTCCCTGGTTATAGGCAACGACACCCGAAATCAAGTAAGTGGGCAGATTTCTGGAACCGTTTCGGATGGCTAAATCGGCGTGGACTTTTGCTTCACTCTGTTTCTCTTCGGCGTAAAGAATGGTGGCTTTCAGTTCATTGCTCAGTACGTGACCGCTTAATACCGTCAGCAGATTATCGACATACTTTTCTGCTTCCTGGTACTGCTCTGTTTTCACCAGCGCCTGTGCCAGGTACAGGGTGTTTTGTAAGGCTTTCGGGGCGGTGTCTACAGCTTTGCGATAGCTCTCTGCTGCGGCTTTGTTATGACCCATACTGGTTTCAATATGGCCTTTCAGCAGCCAGGCATCACTGCTGGCGGGATACACTCGTACGATATTGCTGACCTGGCTCAGTGCAGTATCATTGAGTTCTCTGGTGGCATCTAAGCTGGCTCTGGCAAGGCGCGTGTAGAGCGTGATCTGTCCGGCTTTTTCGGCTCGCTGAAAGGCTTGTTCAGCGCCATCGGGATCGTTATCGAGCAACAAAGCCAGTGATTCTATCGCGTAAATGTCTGCCAGTGCTTCAGCTTGCTGGCTGCGGGGCCGTTTGGCCAGGTCAATGATATCCGTTGTTTTTTTCTGGGCCAGATAGGCCTGGGCAAGCAGTGGTTCAATCGTGTCCTGCTCGTCGGCGCTTCTGAGTGCTTTATACAATTCTTTTTCAGCACTGGCATAATCGCCCTGGTCCAGGTAAATCTTACCCAGCATCAGCCGGGCCTGATTGGCATCAGGATGTTGCTGTATGGCATTTTTCAGCTCAATAACTGCAGCATTGATTTGATTGCTGCTGAGATAGGTATCGGCTTTGGCCATGTACTCATCGACAGACTGTTCACCACAGGCTGTGAGTGTGACAGCGACAACACCAGCGAGTGCCAGCACATGAAAGGTGGTGCGAGGTAAAAAAGCCATAATCATCCCTGTCAGAATTTTCAGATGGACTTTTTTTAGGATAGTCACATTTTTGACACTGCGGCCAATCGCTTTGACATAAAACGTCTGTTTGTACTCACTGTGCTGATAAAAATAGCCATTAAAGTACCTGAAAAGTGCGTTGCCCTTTGCTCTGCTATGCTTGATGCGAACGGATAAATTACGGCGCAGGGTAGAAAAATGGAAAGCAAAAACAGTTCGATACAGTGCGAATGGATTGTTAACCCCGATCATAAGTGGTTAGCAGAACACTGGTGTGCGCTTGAGGAGCAGGCTGAACCGAACCTGTTTTTGTCCTGGCTCTGGATAGGGACATGGCTGGATTGTTTTGTGGACAACTGTTGTGTTGTTCTTGCCCGGCAAGAGGACAAAATTGTCGGCCTGGGCATTATCGTGATTAAAGAGAAAAAGATTGCTGGTTTGTCCTATGGCAGACAGTTTTGCCTTCACCGGACAGGTATTCCTTCACAGGATCAAATCTGGATTGAATATAACGATTTTCTGATGGACAAGACGCTGGCCAATACCGTTCGTCCATTAATGACAGCCTGTGTGATGTCGCAAATGAACGGGACAGATCTCTTTGAGATTGGCGCCAGTCTGGACGTGGATTTTGTCAGTAACGGACCACAGTCTGTGGCGGCGCATTGTGGTAGCGAAAGGGCAGATAAGCAGGCCGTTTTATCCGGGCTGGCACTTGCAGAAAAACGGGCATTTGCAGAAAAAGAGGTGGTGTGGGAGTCGGTCGGCTTTGCGCTGGATTTTGGCCCGCTGAAGGACAAGCAGCAGACGCTTGATAGCTTTTTGTCGCGAAATGCCAGGTATCAGATAAAGCGCAGCCTGAATAAGTACAATGCGCTGGGCGAAGTGAAAATCACCACGGCTTCTTCTGTCACTCAGGGACTTGAGCTTTTCAATCATGCGGCGGAATATCACCTGAGCCGTTGGGGCAGCAAATCAGAACAAAGTGGTTTTGCAAATCCTGGTTTTCTGCATTTTCACCATGAGCTGATTCGCCGCGGGCTGCCTCAGGGGCGGATTGCCATTCACCACCTGCAGGCCGGGGAAGACGATCTGGGGGTGATTTATAATTTTCACCATGCCAACTGGGTACTGTTCTATTTAAGTGCGCTGAATTATGGCTCGGGCGATAATCACCTGAAACCCGGTTTGGTTGCGCACTATCTGCTGATCCAGGATGCCTGGGAAAATGGGGCGCTGGGGTACGATTTCATGGGCGGGATTGCCCGTTACAAAAAAACCTTCGCCAACCGTGAGTGCCGGTTGGCGATCAGTCAGTTCCGCTATCCGCATTTTACCTATTCAGTGAAGAAAGCTATTCGTGCTTTGAAGCGTCGTGCCCTGAAGCGTCGGGTGTTGTCCGAAAGCAGTTCTGACTGTCCTTAAAGGCGCCGGCAAAGGTGTCTTGCACATTGATCGGGTTGCCACAAAAGTCCGAGATACTGTCCCCTTTGGCCGTCACGGGATACTCAGTGGCACTGCGGGTTAATTTGGCTTTGATAGCATCGTCTTTGGGCGAGAAGTTACCTATTGCTGGCGAGGTAAACCAATCATCCAGTTTTTGTTTTTCGGTCAGATAGTCAGGGGAAAGAATCAGATTGTGGGAGGCCGACGCTTTACCCTGGTCGCGTTCCCGTATTTTGCCGCTCACAATGTTATTAATCAGCTCGGCGCTGGACTGAGCAAACCGGACGTCGATGCCCGAGGTATGATAGAAAATGTTGTTGTTGACCAGTGAATTACTGGATTTATTAATGTAAAGACCCACGTCATTGCAGTGCAGGACGATATTGTTACGCACAGTATGGTTATCCCCTTCGAAAGCTATTTGTCCCCGCCGATTCTCCTGCTCCATACCGCCGCCACCTAATGACAGGCCAATCTGATAACCATCATATTTCCGGCTGGTGCTGTTACAGATAACCAGGTTGTTTTCTATGATGCCTTGCTCGTTGCCGCCTTTCATGAAAGCGCCATAGCTGACCTGATTGCCGCCGGACTTGATGAAATCACGAATGATGTTGCGATCGATACTCCAGGCATTGCCATGGTCAAGATTTATGGGAGTGACAGATCTCGAGGTGTCTCTTGGCTGAGTATTGTAAAAGTGATTACGACGAATGATGCCGTTATCAGGAAACTTGTTCGCCATCCGGTTGACTTTGATGGCGGCGTTGAAATCGATGAAGACATTGTTCTGCACCAGGCTGTGATCGGCATCGCCAACAATGTGCAGCGCATGATCGCAATCGGAAGGGGTGGGACAAACACCTTTAAAGGTCAGCCCTGATACCGTCCAGTAGGGCTGATTAATCACAATGCCTTCCAGCCCGTCGAGCTGCAGCAGAACGGTACCCGGCTCTTCTGCCCTCAATACTACGGGACGCGATGCAGAGGGTGTAATCTGGCTGATATTAAGGCGCTTGCTGCTGAAAAAGTAGGTGCCTTTTTTCACGACTATGTCCTGGCCGGGTAACACATCTTCCAGTGCTTTTTCAAAGCTTTGTTCATCAGATACCCAGAGGGTACCGAGCGAAGCGGGCTTGATCGGTTCTGGCTTAGGGCCTGATGATGACCAGTCAGGCCCGACTGATGGCCAGTATTTTGTATCAAATTCGCGCCAGAAATAGGAAGGGCTGGCGAGGTTGCTGGCCATACTGGCGACAGCCTGATTGACAGGTGCCAGGCTTGGAAACTCTTGTTCAATGTGACTGACTGACTGGCGCAAAGCGGCGGGCAGGGTCTGACTTTGTTCGCTCCAGTGTTTAACCAGATACACACCGGCAACAAGGAGGATCACGTGAGCGAGAACACCGATTGTCGCGAGATATGTTTTTATTCCTTTCGAAATCATCAGTCAGCTCCCGGCTATTATCTGCTTTAAAAGTGTGATTAACGTCAAACAATATTCAAGATCGAGTATAGGTAATAATGTTGACATCGGGTGAAGCAAGTACCACAAATCCGCCATAGTTAGTCGGTAATACAAGACTGAATGTGGGTAGAGATTGGGTTGCAGCACTGAGATTAGGAAAGCAGAAAAACCGAAAATGTAAGTAGTTAGCCAGGCTGACTGAGGCGAAACCCAAGTAGCTGTTTTGAAATTATTCAGGTGGCAGATAAGACAATTTTATGATCTGGCATGGTGGCTCTGTGCTTCATGTGCCATTTTTAACATAGGTATGCCAAGTTACTCAGGCTGCAAGTTACTGAAGTTGATTGTAACGAGCCCCGGAGGCTGTCTGGGGAAAGCACGGTTAGCAGAACCCCTAATTATCAGCGTACTGCATCAGCGAAATGCCGCTTTCGGATAAAGCGTTCGGTGAGTTCAGAAATGGTGGCGTTGCAGGCTGGCATTGCAGCGAATCAGGAGAAAAGATGGACGTTAAACTACTGGTAGTGATCCATGCTGAGGAAGAATTTGACTGGGATCAGGGATTTAATAGCCGCAATACTGCCGTTACGCACCATCATGCCCTGATCCCTTTTATGGGGGAACTGATTGAGACTGGCGCTAAGATCACCTTGGCCATGGACTATCCGTTTGTTGAAAGTGCCGGAGGCAGGGAAGTGATAGCCCACTACCAAAGTAACGCAGCGCAGTGTGTTGAATTTGCCGCGCATTTGCACCCCTGGGTGAATCCGCCCAATGTCTCTCATGATCAGTCTGTGACCGACTTTGAGTCTTATCCCTGTAATCTGGCACCGGATCTTGAGTATGAAAAAATAAGCAGGCTGACAGAAAAAATACAGGCGGTGTCAGGGGTATCTCCGGTTACGTATCTGGCGGGACGATACGGTTTTGGCCCTGTTACCAGTGAACATTTGCGCACATTGGGTTATCAGGTCGATCTCAGTATCAGTGCTTACTGTGATTTCAGCCATCAGCAAGGGCCTGATTTCAGTGAATATACCAATGCCCTTTTTGTTGAAAATGCGATTCGGCATATTCCGCATACCAGTTCTTGGCTATCCGTTTCCAAGCGGGTTGCAAAAAAGGCCAATCAGTGTCCGGCCTGGTGCCGTACCTTCAATAGCAAACACCTTACCCGTTTCATTGCAAAGGCTCTTCGTATAAGCAGGCACCGTTTGTCGCCGGAAGGCAATGATCTCTCCCAGCTTCAGGCCATCACGCAAGCTCAGATGGCAATAGGGCAAGACGTGTTTGTACTGTCTTTTCACTCCCCCAGTCTGGTGGCCGGAATGACACCTTATGTGCCCACCACCAAAGATTGCGAGCGACTAAAATACACCACACGGCGCTATATTGAGTGGTTTCTGCGGGAGCTGAACGGAGAAATTGTCCTGGCGAAAGACATGGCAGTCAGCCAGGGATAAGGCAGAAACTTATGGCAGATCAGTATTCCCAGGCGATTTTTTCGGGTGCTAAGTGGTCTATGATCACTATTTGGTATAACCGCTGTATCGGGCTGATCAGCACCCTGGTGCTTGTGCGTTTACTGTCGCCGGAAGATTATGGTATCGCCGGGTTCACTATGTTTTTTGTGTATTTTTTCATCGCACTATCAACGGTGGGGACCAAAAGATATGTGCTGATGGAAGATATGACTGATGAAAATAAATTGCACAGTATTTGGTCTTTGAATCTGCTGTTTCGTATCGTGTCCGCGTTTTTTTTATTTCTGTCGGCAGACTGGGTAGCTGTTTACACCAGTGAGCCAGAGATAGCAGTGGTCATTCGTGTTGTCAGTATTATTCCCGTTATTCTTGCTTTTCATAATGTCGGTATGGATCTGTTCGAAAAAAACTTCAATTTTAAAATGGAAACCATGATGCTAATGGTAGCGAAAACACTCGGCAGTGTGTGTACCATAGCGGTTGCGTTAATTATCGGTAATTACTGGGCTTTAATTGCCGGTGTTATATTGATGGCCGTGATTGAAGTGATCACCAGCTATATTCTTTGTCCTTTTCGGCCCCGCTGGTGCACACAGTACTGGAAAGAACAGTGGGTTATATCTAAATGGCTGTATCTGGTTTCTGTGTCTGGTTATATGCGCTCCAGGGTAGACATGCTGCTCTTGGGTAATATTCTTAACAGCCGCAACGTCGGTTTTTATAATATGGGGCAGGAGTTTTCCTGGCTGCCTTTTACTGACTTTCTGGCCCCGATGAATCACGGGGCATTTTCCGTGTTTTCAAAACTGAAAGATCAGGACAGCTTACTGAAAGAAAGATTGTATTCACAAATGGCATTGTTAATGTTTCTTGCTATGCCTGTGTCTTTTGGGGTATGCGCCATCGCGGAGGATTTTGTCTATGTCGTTCTCGGAGAAAAATGGATTGACGTTATTCCAGTCATGCAGAATTTGTCATTCTTAATGATTGTGATGACTATGTATATGTTAATACAAACGGTATTGATCTTAAAATCCAGGATGCCGCTGTTATTTAAGTGCGATTGTCTGGCAATTTTGTTAGTGATTGGCAGTTTTTATGGTAGCGGCTACGACGATCCTGACAGCCTGTCTTTTGTTCGCTTACTGGTTGGCGGTATATTTCTGGTGTGTGTGACAACTGTGTTCTTGCTTGTGATCAGGCTGCAGGCCAGCCGTTTATTGCCCGTTATTTTTGTGCCGTTTTCTGTTTCAGTATTGATGTATTTCAGCGTTACTGCTGTGGTATCTGAAATAGACAGTCATTTCTGGGGTTTACTCCTGGGTATAGTAACAGGTGTATTAGTGTATTCGGTTTCTATGCTGGCATTATTGCCGGTTTCAATCAGAGTGATTCCGGAGTATCGAAGTATACAAGCTAAAATAGGAAAAATAATCAGAACCCCTATGTTTGATTAACGTCAGTGAGGGTAGAAGAGCGGATGGATTTTCTCTATAGCGATTGAGAGTGACTTAATTAGTTGCATAATAATCTACTGCAACTGTTAAGATCTGTTCGGGTCACTGATGACAAATTATTCATAGTCAAAATTTTGTTGGTTCGTTAATCAGGAACTATAGTGAAAGGAGTGGTTAAAAAAGTCACAATATCTGTTAAATATGCCAGCTGGAAGCCCAGACGATCTGAGCTTTTCACACGCTCAGATAAGGAGTTGAACAGTGGAATCAATCCTTTTCTCGATGGGTCTGTTTGTCTTGGTATATCTTTGTGTACGCTCAATAAGGCAGGACAAAGAATACAAAGAATACTTAGCAAAACAGCAAAAAAATTCTAAGCATCGACGTTAGGGAGCTGGAAAATGAGAGATGTCGTCTTAATCAGCGTTTTCCTGATCCTGGCTTGTTTTGCTCTGAGACGCTCTTACATCGCAGTGTCACTTTGGTTGTGGTCGGGCTTATTTGTGCCGGCCTATTGGGTTTACGGGTTTGCCAAGCCGATCAGTTACAACAGTGTGTTTGCCTTGCTGACGCTGATTACTTACCTTTTTTCCAGGAAGAAGCCCGCGGTTATATTTGACGGGGTTGTCTTCATTGCTATTTTGTTTTGGCTTCATACCGGTTTAACCACCTACAACACCATTATTTTTCCTGAACTGGTTTGGCCGGAATGGGAGAAATTTTCCAAGATCTTCCTGTTGTTCATCATGATTGCATTAATCATCCGGCAAAAGCATGAGTTCGAAATGCTGTTGTGGGGGATATTGATGTCAGTGGGCTTCTTTGGTGCCGTGGAAGGGCTGAAGTTCCTGGCCAGTTTAGGCGGACATAAAATCCAGGGGCCAACTGGTCACTTGATTTCAGACAATAACCACCTTGCCGCTGCTTTATGTATGGTGATTCCTTTATGTATCTATCAGTTAAAGTCCGTCCAGGAAAGGTGGATCCGTTTAGGGCTGATAGGTATGTTAGTGCTGTGTGTGTTGTCTGTGCTGGGCACTTATTCCAGAGGAGGCGTGCTTGCTCTGGCTGTGATTGGCTGTTACTTCTGGTTCAGAAGTAACAAAAAAGTTCTGACATTATTTGGCGTGGCAATTATCGTTTCAGTTTCTGTCTTGCTGTTACCGGACAAGTGGTATGACAGGATGGAAACGATAGAAACGGCGACTCAGGATTCTTCTTTCACTAACCGGCTGACTTCGTGGAAAATCCACACTTTGATGGCGCTGGAACGGCCGGTGTTGGGAGCCGGATTTAAAGCCACCTATTTTCAGCCGGTGTGGGACAGGCTCGCACTGGATATCTATAAAATAGATATTATTGAAACGCCGCCCCCCGGAGAAGAAAGCTGGGCCGCGCACAGTATTTATTTTCAGGTTTTGGGTGATCACGGCTTTTTCGGGTTCACTCTGTTCATGCTGGTTATTCTGTTGTTGTTTCTGAAAATGCGCTGGGTCATTGTGACACTGGGGCGACCGCCATGGAATGATACTCACCACTGGCAGATTGATCTGGCGCGCATGATGCAGGTGTCTTTACTGGGATATTGCACGGCAGGGGCCGCGCTCTCGCTGGCGTATCTTGAACTTTTCTGGGTATTAGCCGCAGCAATGGCGGCCTTAAGTATGCAGGTGAGAGTGATGGTCAGCCAGCAAGCGCGAAGAAAACCGGTTTCTCAGTTACAGGGCATGTCCTCCACTTAATGCTCTGAATATCCGACCAATCAGTTGTGTTACCTGTGGTGTTTTCCCGGCACCACTCAGGGTTTGACAATCAACGACTCAAAAATACCGACGATTTTTTGTGCATTGTCCGGCCAGGTCAGTTGCTGCCTGGCAATGCTGGCCGCCGCATTGTCACTTAACTGCTGGCGGAGTGCTTCGTCGGACAACAAACGCTTAATCTGCTCCAGCATATCGGCTAAATGACCTGCTTTGAACAGCAGGGCATTGTCGCCATCTGTCAGCAGCTCTTTTATGTTGTCGCTATCGGGCGCGACAATGGCTTTGCCACATGCCAGGTATTCGATCAGCTTGAGCGGTGAACACCAGGGGGTGACGGCCGGCTGCAGGGCGATATCTATCTGAGAGAGCCAGTCCGGTATATGTTGGCGATCAATTAATCCTGTGATGTGAATCTGGTGCTCGGCCCTGAGAGTGCGAGCCTGTTTTCTGAGCTCATCCAGAACCGGGCCGTCACCGACGATCAGGAATTTCACTTCCAGATCGTCAATGTTCCGCTGCCGGTTAAAATCAACGATCAGTGACAAAACGTGCTCTAATTGATGCCATTCGCGGCAGAAGCCGACAAATCCAACCACCAGGCTACCTGAAAATTCAGGTTGTTTCTCCTTGCCGACAACAGGACGAAATAAGCGGCTGTCTATCCCATTGGGAATAACACTGATGGCATGCTCAGGTACGCCTGCGCGCTGAACATAGTCGGCCAGCACATGACTGACCGGCAGGGTATGATCGGCATTACGCCATGTGAACAATTCTGACCAGCGGGCCAGCCAGGTGAGCGACAATCCGCCGTAGGCATTGCGCTCATCGAATAATGGGGCGTTGATCTCTAATACCAGTGGCACATTGAACAGTTGCTTAGCCAGGATCCCGGTGGGAAGAAACAGGTTGTAGCGCTCATAAATGGCATCCGGTTTTTCCCGGTACAAAGTGATGCACAGCTTGGCGAAATCATAAGCACTGTAGCCAAATTCCAGGATTTCACAGCAAAAACGGGGCAGCATCTGGCGCACTTTGCTGACCCAGCCGCCGTTAGCGCCAACGTCGGCCTGATCGGACACAGCCGGTGCGACGACCACCACTTCGTGGCCTTGTTCACGAAGGGCACCAATGATGGCATCAATATGGACATACTGGCCGTCTTTGGAAGCGACCCTGTGGTGATACAGAATTTTCATGATGCGTCCTTAATCAAACGATTAAACAACTGATACTGACCTTCAGAGGTGGCAGACCAGTCGAATTGCTCGGCGTAATGACGAGTGTCAGCGCGGGCAAAAGGCTTGTTCAGCAACTGGCGGATACCCTCGGCGATGGCATTGACATTGCGCTCAACCAATGTGCCTGCCTGGGGTTTACGGACGACTTCAGGTGTCCCCCAGATATTGGTGGCCACAACCGGTGTGCCGCAAGCCATGGCTTCCAGCAGCACATTTGCCCAGCCTTCTCTGTCTGAAGCCAGTGCCAGTAAGTCAGCCGCGCCATAATAGGCGGATAATTCTTCCTGACTGAGCTTGCCCAGAAAGCGTACCCGCTGGGCAACACCCTGTTGTTTGGCCAGGGCGGACAGTGCTTTTGCTTTCGGGCCGGTGCCGGCAATCAGTAACAGGGCATCCGGAATGTGGCGCAGGGCTTCGATGACTAAGTGGTGGCCTTTACGCTCTATAAGCAGACCGACGGATAAGATGACAGGTACATTAACCGGCAGGTTCAGCGCCTGCCTGAGTGCGGGTTGCTGGCTTTCGTCGCTGAAACTGAACAGCTCTAGATCGACCCCGTTTCTCAGTGTGCTGACTTTATCCGGTACTGCGCCTAATTCGATCATGCTTTGCCGCAGTGCCTCACACACTGCAAGGTTATGGTTGCTGACCGATAAAACCTGCTGAATACGTTTTCGGGCTTTGGGGTAGGCGGGGATCAGATTGATGTCTGTCCCTCTTGCCGTCATGGTAAACGGTTTGTTTAAGGTGCTGGCGACCGAAGCAATGGCCACCCCGTCGGGGTAAAAATAGTGGCCATCAATCAGATCAAAGTCGAACCCTTGCTGCATTAAGCGTGCAATCTGTTTGTGCAGGGAATAGGCCAGCGTCGATGGGGTCAGTGACATTCCCAGTTTAGGGATAACCAGATATCTCGGATGATAAATGCGGATGCCATAGCGGCTCTCAGTATAGGGGACAGACGCATAGTCGCTGTATTGTCCAAACACAGGGTGACTGAACGGGAACCAGGGCACAGGTGCTATCACAGTAATGTCTGTCTGCGGGTAATGTTTTTTTAACTGGCGCAGCCGGGTTTCGACAAAAATGCCGTGCCTGGGATTACTCGCGTTCGGGTAGAGTGTTGAAATGGTGAGAATTTTCACTATGCCTGCCTCTCCATAAATTGGGCGAACATCAGTAAACTCCAGAGCACGACACCATGATCGCGCTGGCCGCTTTCGTGCTCAGCCACAATGTTTCGCAGCTGATGCGGATTAAAATAGCCACAGTCCAGCATGACGGGAGATAAGATCTGCGTATGCAGCATCGGCCGGAGCTGGGTACGAAACCAATGGGCCAGCGGCATGCTGAACCCCATTTTAGGGCGATATAAAATATCTTTGGGCAGATAAGGTTCCAGGGCTTTTTTAAAGCAGAATTTGCCTTCCTGTCTGCGGATCAAATCCTGGCTCGGAATTTGAAACGCCCATTCCAGCAGCTGGTGATCGAGCAGGGGGGCACGTACTTCAAGCGAATTGGCCATGCTGGCGCGATCCACCTTGGTCAGAATATCGCCGGGCAGCCAGGTTTTCAGATCGAGGTACTGGATCAATTTCAGCGGATCGTCGGTAGGCGCATTGAGGGCATGCCGGCGAAGAATATCGTTCCCTGTATAGCCATTGAGCTGATGGCGATAGGCCGGACTGAGCAATCGCTGCCTGTCAGCGAACCTGAGTTTTGAGATCGTATTGGCATACGCATCAACACTGTTCATTGCCAGCGACTGGAAGGTCGTTTTGGCCCTGAAGCGCTGTGGCGCCCAGTCGGCTTTGGGGTATATCTGACCCAGCATGCCAAACACCGGTTCACGAATGGAAGAGGGTATCATCCCCCTGACTTTCTGCTCGGCCAGATGAAACCGGTAGCGACGGTAGCCGGCAAAGATTTCGTCTCCCCCGTCGCCGGACAAAGCCACTTTGACCTGTTTCCGGGCCAGCTGGCATACCAGGTAGGTCGGCAGTGCTGAATCGTCTGCAAACGGTTCATCATACAACCGCCCCAGCACCTCCACTAAGCTGACATCTTCTGCGTTGATCTGGCGATCATGATGCCGGGTTTGATACTGCTCAGCAATGCTGCGGGCATAGTGGGTTTCATCGAACTGAGCCTGATCAAACCCTATGGCGCAGGTGTTCACCGGATTGGATTGCAGGCCCGACATCAGGGCCACAATAGCACTGGAATCCACCCCGCCTGACAAGAAGGCCCCGAGAGGCACATCCGACACCATGCGGATTCTGACAGCGTCCAGCAGTTGATCAACCAGTGCCTCCTGCGTATCGTGCCAGCTGAGGACTGTTGCTGGTGCAGAGAGATCCCAGTAGGCACTGGCCGTAATAGCGGCACCCGGCGTCAGTTGAAGATAATGCCCGGCAGGGAGCTTGAATATGTGTTTATAAGCGGTGAACGGGTCTGGAATATAGCCGAACATCAGGTATTCTTCGGCCATTTCGTCGCGCAGAGTGCGGGACACGTCAGGATGTGCTAGCAATACTTTCAGCTCGGAGGCAAAAACCAATTGCCCTTTGGCTGTCAGGCTGTAAAAAAGCGGTTTCTTACCCAGCCTGTCCCGGGCAAGAAAGAGGGTCGAGGTGTTTTTATCCCAGATAGCGAAGGCAAACATGCCACGAAAATGGCTGACGCAGTCTTTCCCCCATTGTTCCCAGGCATGGACTATCACTTCGGTATCACTGACGGTACGAAACTGATGACCCAGATTTTTCAGCTCTTTGATCAGAGCTTTGAAATTGTAAATTTCGCCATTAAAGACAACCGCGACCGTGTTATCTTCGTTAAACAGTGGCTGATGCCCGCCGGACAGGTCGATAATAGACAGACGGCGATGGGCCAGCCCGACAAGATCATCGACGAAATAGCCTTCATCATCCGGGCCTCGATGGTGCTGTATCCGGTTGATGTGCTGCAACAGCCGAGTGTCAATAATGCCTGAATGTTGTACGTTGAAAATACCCGCAATACCGCACATAACCCTCTCCCTGATAATGGTTTCATCACCGCTGGTGGCTGTTTTTTAAGATCACGCTGTGCTTGTTTGTGCCAACATCAATGATGTCTTTTATCTGGTTATCGCTCAGCTCAGTGCTTGCTATTGCAAAGACACCTGAGACGCCTTGTTGTCCGGCCAGACGATAAGATGCTTTCATCAACTTGATTGCCAGCGGATTGCTGCTGCAAAACGCATTCACACAGTACCAATAGATAACCCGCATGCTGTTTCCCTTCGCATTGGATACAGTCATCGACTTGGCATGAATACCGGCGGGTAACGTCACTGATTGGCTATTGTCGACCGACCAGATGTCTTTATTGAACAGCTGATTGGTACTGCTGATTAGCTCGCCATCCCGTTGCCAGATGTTATAGCGGGCGGTATAGAGTTCTGCCTTTCCGTCCGCAGCGCTCTGGCGCTGGCTACGTTCGGCATGCGGGAATGAGATCCCCCATTCGGTCAGCATGACAGGCTGCGGATTCATGGCGTCAGTTTGCTGGCTGGACAGCAGGGGCTGGCCCTGGTCAAGCTGCTGCTTCCACAAGGCGGTCGCAATAAAAATCAGGGCAACCAAGCCAAGTGCCCCCCATGTTTGGCGAGCTGATAGCGCAGACGGTTGCTGCGGCAATTTGACATATGGGGCTTGCTGATCAGAAAACAGACTGGCGGTAAAAAAGATCACCAGAATGACGACACTGAAAAACAGCCAGCCGTAAACCAGATGATCCGCCCCGGCGGCATATTCCATGTTGCTGAAATACCCAATCATCACAATGCCATAAGCCCGGATACCGTTGGCAATGATCGGGAAGATAAACGAAAAGGCCACAAAGAGTGTGCGCTTGTAGACTTTGGTGAACTGTAAGTAGGCGAATAACGTGCCTAATGCCACGCTGGACATCAGAAAACGGATGCCTGAACAGGCTTCTGCCACGTAAAACCGACCATTGGGAATGGTCAGGTATAAGCCATCCCGGTAGACAGGGATATTGCTGATATTCAGCAGCCAGACTGAAAGATCGGCGGTGATGATCTGCAGTTTGGGAATCAGGCTTTCACCAAAGGGGATAGCAAAGAGTAAATACAGCAAAGGGAACCAATAACGGCGAATGATGGCGGTGCCCAATACCGCCCACAGCAATAACTGAAGACTCACAATGGCGGCGATATGTTCAAATAACCCGATACTTGCCGCCCGGCCCAATAGCCAAAGAAAGCATGATACGGCAAGTAATGCTACCGCCAGCCAACTGACAGACGGGCGCAATGGCCTAATGACCTTGCGCTCTCGCCATACCAGCCAGAGACAGATTGGCACAACCAGAAAGCAATGCTCATAGGTTTTAGAATTGGCCCAGACATTCACCATATTGCTCAGTGACGGCCAGAACAGCCATAACCAGCCGATAACAGGGAGTGCCAGGCGAAACCCGATCCGGTCAGACATGTTTAGCCTCAAGATACGTCAGTACTGGTGATAATTTGGCATCCCAGCTGAAATTGTCTTCAATCCACTGTCTTGACAGTGTGGCCGCACGTACTGGGCGCGCTAATTGTTCGCATACCCAGTCGGTGACATCCTGTGGTTCTTCTGCCACATACAGTGTCTGTCCCATTACGTTGTCGGTCATTACGCTGTCCTTGGTAGGATAATTGCCCGGGTAATGTTCAAGCCCTTCCATTCCCTGTGGTGTGGTAAGAACCGGTTTTTCCATCGCCATCGCTTCCAGTATTTTGTTCTGGATACCACGAGCGATTTGCATAGGTGCGATGGCGGCTTTGGCATGCAACAGATACGGACGCACATCATCAACCCGGCCGGTGACAACTATGCCGGGCAGTCGGCTCAGCGCCCTGACGCTGGCCGAAGGCGATGAACCGACGATATAAAACTTACCGTAAGGGTGTTCTTTTAGAACCTTCGGCCAGACTTTGCGGGCAAACCAGGTGACGGCATCCACATTGGCCCAATAGTCCATGGCGCCGGTAAAAACCACATAATTATCGTGCTGCAGCGGATGTTCGGTCACAGGGCTGAAATCGGCCTGCGGAGAGAAATAGCGGCTGTCTATGCCGTTTTCCAGCGTATGAATTTTATTTTGTAAGGCGGGTTCAACCATGGCCGCAAAAGACTGCCGCTCTGTTTCAGTGACAAAGCAGCTGACATCAAAATCGGCACAGATCGCTTTTTCAAACTTTGCGAGTGTCCGGTACTCACGCTGGTACAGATAACTGGCAACACCGTGTTTTTTCTGCGCATATTGGCGCCATTTTTCTGAATCCACATCCACGAAGTGCATGACTTTGTGCAGCGAGGGACGTGCATTGAGCAGGTACTGAGCCATGCTGCTGGAGAACACCAGAGCACGCTCAATGGGATGCTGATTCAGGGTGCGATTCACCCAGTCGGTCATTGCCGGATGAGAGTAATAGGGCAGCGTAATGGGCTGTCCTTTATACAAAGCCTGTAAGCCTTTGAGGCGGGCCAACGCCGGATGAAGCGTAATGAAACATACATCCCGGCAAAGCGCTTCTACCTTGTGACGATACTGTTGATCATGCCTATCGTCGATAAAACAACCCAGATAGACATCAAAGTGCTGACTGAGAAATTTCAGTAAATGATAGCTGGCAATTTTATCGCCTTTGTTGGGCGGATATGGAATTCGGTGACAAAGATATAGCACTGCTGGTTTCATTGTCCTGCTCCATTGTCGCTTAGCCAAGGTACTTCGAGATACGTGGTCCGATAAGCTTGCTGATGCCAACAGGCATACTCTGCCAGGCTTTTATGAAATAACGATATTTCGGGTTACTGGGCGACAGATTGGGGGGCCGCTTTGCTTTCACCAGCGCGATACGGTAGTGCAGCGGCTGCTCTTCCATGCCCCAGTGCTTTTTATAGTGGTAGGCGCCTGAGTCAATTTTACTTCTGCCAAAGTCAAACACTTCAGCCCCTTTAGATCGGGCAAGCAGCATCAGCTGGTAGTACATAAAGTCGTTACTTTTTAATTCTCTTGCGGCCTGCGTTCCGCCGCCGTAGTAGGGAAGCACCTGGTTTTTATAGTAAAAACTCAGCACCCCGGAAACAGGAAGCCCGTCAGCATCACGGATAACCAGCGTGTTACAGCGCTGGCCGAAGGTGTGCTGCAGCTTGTTAAACAGCGCGGGATGAAACACAGGCGTACCGAGGTTTCTGACACTCTCTGCGTAAAGATCAAAACATAAGTCCGGGTTATTTTTGTCGTCCCAGCTTAGTTTGTTATTTATCGCATGGCGGATAACAGCCCTTTGTTTGCGCTTGATGCCAGAGAGAATGGCCTCCGGGTTGTCGGCCAGCGTGTTCCTGAAAGTGGCATGGTGGCAATGACGAAACCAAGTTGTATCACAAGGTTTTTCATCGCGATCCCGCAACTCAATATAATCAACCTCAAGTGAGCAACCCAGCTCGAAGGCCGCCGTTTCTAATTGGTATCTGATATTTTCATCATCCGATAACACGCCGCCATAAACACAGAAAGGGGTTGAAATCAGCGCATGACCAAACAGAACGCTTTTTTGCTCGAATAACGGCAACACCCCAACTAACTTTTCGTGTTGTTGTGCCAGCAAATAGTGCGGTTGATGACCGAACACTTCTTTGATGACATCCAGCCAGCCGGTTAAATGAAAAAAGCTGCCGTCCTGGTGCGCATCAACGTAGTGGTCCCAGGCTATGTAGTCGTTCCGGTTCAGCTTGCGGATCGTCAATTCCTGTTTCATCGTCATGTCCATTCAGTTGATAGGCCTGGCTGACAGTGCTCCACTGAAAATCCTGCAGCAAATGGTGAAGCCGTGTTGTCATTTGTTCAAGGTTGAGATAATGCCGGAAGCGCGATTTGAATGATGCCTGAGTCATTCGGGGCTGCTGCGCATCAATTTCCCAAGGATGAAAATAAAAACAGAACGGTTGCTGGTATTGTTCAGTAAAACGCCGGATAAGGTGTTTACTGATTGCATAAGGATACAGCCGGAAATAACCACCACCACCGATTGGCAGATTGGTGCCGAATGCCTGATAGGTTGGAATGGGTATTTCAACCAAACCTTCATTTCGCTGATGAAGAAAGCGTGGCCAGTCAGGGTTGCCATAATGATCGTGCCTGACAGGGTATGTGCTGCTGCTGAAAGTAAAACCAAGGCGATGAAGAATATCGAATGCCCACAGATTAGTGTCGTCAATTGAAAAGCTGGGCGCCCGGTAACCATTGATATATTTACCGGAGAGGTCTTCTATCAAAAACTTACTGCGGCTGACATCCTGGAAAAATTCCTTCTCAGTTTGCTGGTTTGCCTTTACATGATGATAACCATGGCATGCCAGCTCATGACCTTGATCTGCAATGGCTTTTATCAGGGAAGGGCAAGCGTCAGCCACCCAGCCGAGTATAAAAAAGGTCGCTTTAACATCATGTTCAGCGAAAATATCCATTATTTTTCTGGTGTTGTAGTCTACACGCAATGGATAAGATTTCCCCCATTGTTCTTGCTTAATAATGGATGAAAAGGCAGAAACGTGAAAATAATCTTCGACATCAACAGTCATTGCATTGACGAATGAACGGCGAACAGGAGAGTGAGTTTCTTTCATGTCATCGCCCCTTACCAAACAGTACTATTTCAGAGGTTCTGATCAGTATCAATATATCGAGTATTACGCTTTTATGTTTTATGTAATAGAGATCGAACTTAAGCTTCTCAATGGTATCTTCGATATTATCACCATAGGGGTATTTTAACTGGGCCCAGCCTGTTAACCCGGGTTTTACATATAAGCGATGATTATAATAGGGAATTTGCCGTTCAAATTGGCTGGAGAAACTCGGACGTTCAGGACGAGGGCCAACAAAGTTCATATCGCCTTTAAGAATGTTGATCAACTGAGGAAGCTCATCCAGTCGGTATTTCCTGATAACATTGCCAACTCGCGTGATGCGGGGATCCTGACGGCTGGCCATTTGTTCACCTTGCGACTCGGCGTCAATTTTCATGCTGCGAAATTTGTAGATTGAGAAGCGCTTCCCTTTCAGCCCGACTCGCTCTTGAGAATAAAGTACCGGGGCGCGGAAACCGTCTTCCCATTTGATCATCACGACGATGGCAATCAGTATGGGCCAGGTGATCAGTAACAGCAGCATGGCAATGGCACAATTAAACAGCCAGTACAGACTTCGCCCAATCTTGTTGCCGGTTGCATGAGGGTTGAAGATCACCCAGGACGGATGAATATGGCTGACGGCGACTTGCCCGGTTTCCCGCTCAATAAAATCAATGATATCGATAACTTGCACCCCTTCCATTTTGCACAGGAAAAGACTGTCGGTGGGCAGGTTACCCCGGCGCTCATCAGCTGCAATAATGATTTCTTTGATATGGTTGGATTGCACGAAGGCTTCCAGCGAGTCCGAAATATCAAGAACGGGTGCCACATTTGATTTTTCGCGATTATCGCCAGGCATAGGCACATAACCTGTTAATTCGACATGAACCCGGTCAGATTGTCGTCTCATGCAACGATTGATAAGGCTGGCCCGTTCTCCTGCACCCAGGATGAGCACTTTGAGCCTGCCAAGCAACTGATAGCGGGAACGGATAGCAATAAAGCGTACGATCATCAAGCCCACTAGCGCACTGCCATACATCCACTCACGGGTAAAACCGGCTGGAAAAGGCTGGGGAGTGATCAGGTACAGGCTGGTGGACAGCATGTACGCCAAACTAATGGCTACCAATATTCTGACTGTGATGCCGCTATATGACTCTCTGAGTTTTTCATTGTAAAGCCCAACAGCTAGCAGAGCCAATTGAATAGGAAGTGTATAATAAATGAGATTAAGTACATTTATTATGATCCCTGGATGCGATAAATACTCCGGATTGAAATAAAAAAGAAATAGCTGAGTCCCTGCAAAAGTGCCCGAAAGCATTAATATATCTGCAAAAATAAGCACAGCGTTGCTTAAATTTAAATCGTGAAATCTTGAGTAAGTCATAATCACCCTTGTCCCAGGTGTAAATAAATAAAGTGCCCCTTCCTGTATTGAGTATCGGCAAGCATAAAAAATCTGCAAAATAAAAAAATCATATATAGTTAAATTAGTTCAATGACGTTTTTGCCTGCAGTAATTGCAACTTAGTTGGACGCTTCTGAACCTTGGAAAAGGTATGTGAGACACGGACTTATACGCAGGATGGATGCTGATATGACAAGAAGTGGTCACCTATTGAAGTTAACCTGTTTGACGGCTGCCGCTATGGTGCTAGTGACTGGCTGTACGTCAAATTCGTTGCCCTCTTTACCCAAGGCTACCCCTCAGCCTTCTTTGACAAAAAATATCAATCAATACAAATACCTGATAGGCCCAGGAGATACCCTCAACATTTTTGTCTGGGGAAATCCTGAAATATCCGGTGCTTATATTGTCCGTCCGGACGGCATGTTAACAACATCTCTGGTGGACGATATTCCTGCATCGGGGCGTACGCCGACTGAGCTGGCTGGCAGTATTGAGGCCCGCTTGGCGGAATATGTCCGGGATCCCATTGTCAGCGTGATCGTACAAGGGTTTGTCGGGCCTTACAGTGAACAGGTGCGGGTAATTGGGGAAGCTCAACAACCCATGGCCATTAACTACCGGGAAAACATGACGTTACTGGATGTGATGGTTGCCGTTGGCGGACTAACGGATTTTGCAGACGGCAATGATGCTCGTTTGATCCGCGTGGTTAATGGCCAGCAAAGGGCCTATGGACTGAATCTGGGAAATCTGCTGCGTGATGGTGAGATTGGGGACAACGTAGACATACTCCCTGGTGACATCATTATTATTCCGGAAGCCTGGTTCTAATTGGAGGTTACATGCAGGAACAATTTCAGAACCTGATTGAGTATCTGCACAGTGTGTGGCTACGCCGCAAGTGGATCATCATAGCCACCTGGGTAATCTGCCCCCTTGGGTGGGCTGTGGTCACAATCTGGCCAAACCAATACACAGTTGAAGCCAGAGTGTATGCGGACACACGGTCGATTCTGCAACCTTTGCTGAAAGGCCTGGCTATACCGAATGATTCGAATCAGGAATTGAGTCTGATGGTGAAAACCCTGCTGAGCCGGCAGAATCTGGAAACCATTGCCCGCTATACCGATGCAGATCTAAAAGCCACCACCAATGAGGAATATGAAGATATTCTTGCTGAATTGAAAGAAAACATTGAGATCAAATCCGCAGGCAGAGAAAACCTGTTCAGTATCAGCTACAGCGGTACCGATCCGGTTTATGTCAAAAATGTCGTGCAGTCGGCTTTGGATGTATTTGTTGAAAATACCTTAGGTAAAAACCGGCAGGATACAGATAAAGCCAGTGCGTTCATTGCGCGTCAGTTATCTGACTATGAAAAGCGGCTGGCAGATGCTGAGCTAAAGCTGGCTGAATTCAAACGCGAGCATGCCGGCTACTTACCCAGTTCCGAAATGGGTTTCAGAGGCCAGCTGGATGCAGTGAATGGCGATATTGAAGACACCCAGCTTGAGCTGCAGGAAAGCCGGACGCAACTGGAAACGGCCAAGCGCAAGCTGAACGAGGAAATGGCACTGGCGGCCAAAAATCAGGGGGCAATACGCACCGAATATGATGACAGACTGGATGCGCTTCAGGTCAGGCTGGACGGCCTGTTATTCCGCTTTACTGACAAACATCCTGATGTGAAAGAAACCAAGCGTCAGATCGCTGAACTGGAACGGCAAAAGCGTGAATGGCTGGCGCTGTCGACGGATGATGGCAACAGTGATTTCAGAAGCACTGAGTTTTTTCAGAATCTGAAATTGCTGATCAGTCAGTTAGAGAACGAAGTTGCCTCGTTGCAGGTTCGCGAAAAAGCACAAACGGATAAAGCACTGTTCTTGCAAGACAAACTTGTGCGGATGCCAGATGTAGAGGCGCAACTCACAGGGTTAACCCGGAGTTACGACATTACCAAAAACAAATTTGAAGAGCTGCTATCTCGCCGTGAATCTGCGCTGATATCCCAGAAAGTGGGCGCGGCTTCGGATGATATTACCTTCAGGGTTGTCGATCCTCCGCGAGCCCCGCTGAAGCCATCCGGGCCAATTCGTCCATTGTTTTTGGTCCTGGTACTGATTGCAGGTTTGGGGGTGGGGGTTGCACTGGCTTTCCTGACCAGCCAGCTCTATCCGGTTGCCACCTCTGCCAACCAATTGTATCAGCTGACAGGATTACCCGTGCTGGGCGGTGTTTCACCGACAGAGCAATCTGGCCTTGCCGCTGTTGCACGTAAAGAAAAATGGCGTTTTGTCTGGGTGAGTACCGCACTTGTCGTGTGTTTCCTGGGTTTCATGGCGTTGAATGTCGTGACTTCAATTCATACGCTAATCATGCAGGAGATGGGTTGGATATGAGTATTATTCAAAAGGCGATGGAGAAAAAGTCGGCCAGTCTGAGCAAAAAAACGGTGAAGTCGTTATCAGATAATGACATACCTCAGAGTTCAGAGCTGCTGTCTGGTCAGTCAGTCATTCAGGACTTGGTTCATGAAACCGACTCCGCCAACATTCAGAGCCTGAGTCAGAACGTTGAACAGGAAGCTTTCTTTAAACCCGTTCATCAGCCTGTGATGTCAGACGGATTTCCGCAAGCCTGGCGGCGGCCGGCAACCATAGAGATAGATAGCGAACGGCTCAGAGATTTAGGCATGGTTTCGCATACGGATAAACAGGTCAATCCAGGCATCACCAATGAGTTCAGGGCCATTAAACAGAAATTGTTCCACACGGCTTTCGGCAGCGGGGCTCAGTTTCAGCAAAGAGCCAATCTGTTGATGGTGACCAGTGTCTCGCCGCGGGAAGGCAAAACATTTACGGCTGTGAATCTGGCGTTGAGTATGGCATCCGAGAAAGACAAAACGGTATTGCTGGTTGATGCGAATGTGCTGAAACCAGGGGTTAGTGACATGCTGGGCATACAGGCGCAGGCCGGACTGATTGATTTCTTGCAAGGGAGCGTTACTCACCTGTCAGAAATTATTTACCCCACGTCGATTCCCAATCTGCGCCTGATTCCTGCCGGCAAACCGCACCATCTGAGCAATGAGTTACTGGCCAGTAACAAAATGGAAAAACTGATGAATGAACTGGCGCATCGGTATCCGGATCGTATGGTGATATTTGATTGCCCGCCACTGCTTGGCATAGTCGAAACCATGACCTTGTCTAAGTTATTGGGACAGGCACTAGTGGTGGTGGAGCAGGACAGATCAAGGTTGGACGATGTAGAAGTCGCGGTGTCTCAACTGAATAAGGATATGGCAATCGGATTTGTAATGAACAAAGCCGTGCGCAATGTATTTGGTCAATACAGACATGGACATGAGTATGGCGCTACAGAGGATCAATCCTAGTTTATATTTGCTGGGAAGCCTTTCACTGTTAGGGCAACCCAGTCAGGCGGCGGATGTGAAGTTAACGCCATACGCAGGAACAGAATTTACTTTTACAGACAACGTAGACAGAACCGCCAGCGATACGCAAAGCAGTTTCATTACTGAGCTGGATGCCGGCATCGAAGGCACCATAGAAGGTAGCCGGGGATTAATCAGCCTGGATTACGCACTGAGGTATCTGTATTACACCGAGGGCGAACAAAGCGATGAGTTGTATCAGGATTTAGACTTTATTGCATACAAAGGCCTGGGGCGTAGTGGGTTCCAGGTAGATGCCAGTGCATCTATCGATAACATTGCCAGCGACATCGCCACCGATGCGAATGCCGATGTGATCAGCGGGGATACGATTCAGAGCAATGAAGCTGAAGTGGGTCTGAGCTACCAAACCAACCCGTTGAGCTCCATGGACTTGCGTTCGAGAGTTTATACCAACGTCATCAATAACGAGGACGACATAGGTAATTACACGGGCTGGGGCGGGAATATTATTTACGCCAATGGCCGTTCAGTACGGGATGCATTCTGGCGGCTAGGGGCTTTTTATGACTACCGTAAAGGCCGTGACGATGGCATTTCTACCGAATTTACCCGGCTGAATGAAATCATAGGGTTGCAGACCATCAGCGGATTCTCACCATTCTTGCGGCTGAATTATGAGAATTACGACGGTGTGACAGATTCCTCAGAGAATGAAATTTTCAACTGGGGTGGGGGTGTGCGCTATTTTATAGGCCGCTATTCCTACGGGGAAGTGAGTTACAACTTCTCAGAAGATGATGTGAACAGTGATTTTTGGGCCGGTGCGATCAACCTTAACCCAACAGACAAAACGCGCTTTTATTTTGAGTACGACAAACGAATAAAAGGGGACAGTTACGCCGCTGAAATCCGAAATCGCACACGGCGTTGGACCAATACCCTGACTTACACGGAATCACCAGACAGCTATGAAAGGGATAGATTTGTCGATGGCGGGCGCATTGATGAAATCTATCTGAGAAAAGAAGCACGCTGGCTGTCTGAACTGACGCTTCGTCGCACACTGTACAGCTTTTCTCTCTATCAGATAGACAGGGAAACGCTGGAGTCGTTGTCTGATCTGACAGACGACAACTCCCGGGGTGTCGAGTTGGATGTGGATCACCAGCTGTCCCGTGTGTTATCCGGCCACATTGGCTATGCCTATGAGCGTTATGACTTTACGTATATTTCAACCGGTGATGAAAGTGATGATTATCATTCGTTCAGCCTGGACACGACGTATTTTTTCCGACCTGAGTTGTTCACTCAAACTGGGGTGGAATATTACACGCGTTCCTCGTCGGACTCGGAAAATGATTACGATGAAACCCGGATTTTCATCGATGTAAGGGTGGAGTTTTAGCTATGTATGAAGCGCATTTTGGATTTACGGATAAACCGTTTAAGTTAAGTCCTGACCCACGTTTTTTCTTTGCAAGTCCTCATCATGAGAAAGCGCTGTCTTATCTGCAATACGGGCTGTCTTTAGAAGAAGGCTTTATTGTGGTCTCAGGCCCGATAGGCACAGGGAAAACCATTCTTGTTCATCGGTTAATGTCCAGTCTGGATGAGTCGGTTACTGCGGTTCAAATTGCCACCACCCGGCTTTCTCCAGACGAACTTGTGAAATTGGTTGCCGCTAAATTCAACGTCCCCACGGAAGGGCTGAGTAAAGCCGACATACTGAAGCGGTTTGAACAGCACCTTTATGGGTTGAGACAGCAAGGCAGGCGCGCAGTGTTGCTGGTCGATGAGGCGCAGAACCTGCCCCCGGAAACAATCGAAGAGCTGAGAATGCTGTCTAATTTTCAGTTCAACGACAAGCCGTTATTGCAGAGCTTTCTGTTAGGCCAGGAAGAACTGAAAGGCATTATCCGGCTGCCTGAAATGGAACAACTACGGCAACGTATTATTGCCTCCAGCCATTTACAGCCACTCACGCCCGATCAGGTTAAAAGCTACATGCTGCACCGCTTACAGTGCGTCAACTGGCGGGGAAACCCAACCCTGAGTGACGGCGTGTTTGAAGCCATTACCCGATATACCAAAGGCGTACCGAGAAAAATCAATATTCTTGCCGACAGGATTTTTCTTTATGCCTGCATGGAAGGCCTGACGGCCATTAATACTGTCAATGTCGAACATGTTATCGCTGAGATGAGTGAAGAATTACCCGGAGAAGCACCAAGAAGCAAAGCATCAGCCAATTTGAACGGTGATCATCCGCCCATTCAGCCTGACTCGTCACGCGGGTATTCTACGCAGTATAAAAATCATTTTGATTCAGACAGACAGCCTGAAACCACCCACGCCTTTCAGGCACTCAATGATATTGAGAAAGTGCTGGATAATGTGATTGAACGTAAGATAGCCACCATCCGCAAGCTGGATCAGCTGTTGATCAACAAGCGGAAAATGCTGTTACAGTCGGGCGAAGAAGGCATTGATGATGAGCTGATTCTGAATGAAGATTATCCGCCAGGGTTGAGGGAGAAGTATTGGGTGAGGAAGTTGATGGAGTCTTCTGACTAGGGGGATTTCATTCAGCGGGTGCCATTTTTGTGGTTGGGGATTCTGGTGCTGCGGAGGTATGTCGCGCATTGGGTTCTGTGGCTTATTTGGCATTGTCTGATGCGCGCCAGGTACTCTTTTAAGGCAAAAAGAGTACCCAGAAATGCCTTGCTGTTCTTTGGTGTTGTCCGGGTCGGTTGTAGGCGCTCCCGGCGCCGACAACCTAAAAATTCGTCCTGAATTTTTCCCTGGGGGAGTGGCAATGTTTGGGTTTGAAACTCGTTATTGCCTCAAAATGTATTGGTCTACTTCTGGGGTAGAGTATGTAGACGTTATAACTGGTCTAATCTAATTAATCCGGCCATTCACGGGATACCTATTTGAAAGATTATTACAGCGACTTCGTCAGCCAGGCTAGTGACGGAACAACTTTATAATCAATTTGCCAGGATTGCCACCATCATTAGGGAAGCTATTGTGACTTCCTTAAATACTTATTTGAAGACTAGATCGATTCCAAATTCATTGTGCTACAGTTAGATAAGCTCAAGGACATATACATTAGGTATGATATGAAGTGGACAGCTAGTTTATTCACAACTTCTTTATTTATCTACACAATCCTAAGTCCATCAAGTCTTTGGGCCGAAGAAACGCGCTATGTATCTACTATTATTACTAACACTGATATTACCGGGGATGGCATAGCTGATGAAGTGTATCTCATCACTGAATACCCGCCCAATTCTACTACCTACGTTCAACATCTCGCCGTAGAGCGCGGACGGACTAAAACGTTCAATGGACTAATTGTGGGTGGCAAGGCAGTTAGGCACTTGAGCTTCAGTAAAATAAGGAACGATGGCATATTAGTGTTTGATACGGTCTACCCAAAAGACAATGACTCACTTTGCTGCCCGACAAATAAAGGAAAGTACTTCGTCAGTGTGTATGAAGAAGACTTGTTTGGTAGTGTTACTGAAGCAGAATTACGATCTCAGTTGTGGCTATATAGCATTGCTAAATACAAACAGGCACTAGCTGAACTAGGATATGATCTGATCCAATACTTTTGGACACCGCGTTAAGTGAGTAAAATGACTTATCGAGGTGAATATGACAATCAAGAAGACCCGCATGATCTGATCCAATACTTTTGGACACCGCGTTAAGTGAGTAAAATGACTTATCGAGGTGAATATGACAACCAAAAAGACCCGCAATACTTATACCGCTGAATTCAAAACTGAAGCCCTGAAACTGT